>NZ_JAAOQS010000006.1:0-160225 GCF_011603105.1 Rhodococcus sp. A14
GCCCTCGACGTCGCCCCCACCCCGGAGGCGTGCGATCACCACCATTCCCACCACGAGGACTCCGATGACTGATTTCGAACGGCTCCGCGCCACCCTGCCCACCGGTCTGTGGATCGACGGCGCCCAGACCGACCCGATCGACGGTGGCACGTTCCCGGTCTACGACCCGGCCACCGGAACCCTCATCGCCGACGTCGCCGATGCCGGCGGCAAGGACGCGATGCGCGCACTGGACTCCGCCGCGGCGGTCCAGGAGGAATGGGCGGCGACCGCGCCGCGGCAGCGGTCGATCATCCTGCGCTCGGCGTGGGAGAAGGTCATCGAGCGCACCGACGACCTCGCGCTGCTGATGACGATGGAGATGGGCAAGGCCCTGCCGGAAAGCCGCGGCGAGGTGAACTACGGCGCCGAGTTCCTGCGCTGGTTCAGCGAGGAAGCCGTTCGCATCCAGGGCCGCTACACCACGTCCCCGTCGGGCAGCGGACGGATCATGGTCACCAAGGTTCCGGTCGGACCCACCCTGGCCGTCACACCGTGGAACTTCCCGCTCGCGATGGGCACCCGCAAGATCGGCCCCGCGCTCGCCGCCGGCTGCACGATCATCGTCAAGCCCGCCGAGGACACCCCGCTCACCATGCTGCTGCTCGCCGAGATCTTCGCCGAGGCAGGCCTGCCCGCCGGTGTGCTGTCGGTGCTGCCCGCGTCGAACGCCGCCGCCGTCACCGAACCGCTGCTCGCGGATCCGCGGCTGCGGAAGGTGACGTTCACCGGATCCACCCGGGTCGGCAAGATCCTCATCGAGCAGTCCGCCCAGCAGGTGCTGCGCACCTCGATGGAACTCGGCGGCAACGCCCCGTTCGTGGTCTTCGACGACGCCGACATCGACGCCGCGGTCGAGGGCGCGATGGCCGCGAAGATGCGCAACGGCGGCGAGGCCTGCACCGCCGCCAACCGCCTGATCGTCGCGAACTCGGTGCGCGAGGAATTCACCACCAAGCTCACCGACCGGATCGCCGCACTCACCGTCGGACCGGGCAGCGACGACGGCACCAACGTCGGCCCCCTCGTCAACGAGAAGCAGCGCCGCAACGTGGCGTCCCTCGTCGACGACGCCGTCGCCGCGGGCGCCCGGGTCCGCACCGGCGGCAAGTCCGTCGACGGTCCCGGCTACTTCTTCCAACCCACCGTCCTCGACGAGGTGCCCGCGAACGCGCGCATCGTCCGCGAGGAGATCTTCGGACCCGTCGCCGCGATCACCGGCTTCGACACCGAAGCCGAGGGCGTCGCCGCCGCCAACGACACCGAATACGGTCTCGCCGCATACATCTACACCCAGAACGTCGACCGGGCATTCCGCGTCGCCGACAAGCTCGAGAGCGGCATGGTCGGCGTCAACCGCGGCGTCATCTCCGACGTCGCCGCACCGTTCGGTGGAGTCAAGCAGTCCGGACTCGGCAGCGAAGGCGGCACCGAAGGCATCGAGGAGTACCTCGAGACCAAATACATCGGCTTCGCGTCTGGTCAATAGTCGCCCGACCGAGGATCGTCGACCGGTCATCCAGGCCTGGCTATAGTCGTCGAGCGCGGAGATCTATAGAGCGGAGAGCAATTTCGCTGAGCCGACTTCATACTGAGATACGACTCGGGCCGAGACAGTGTCAGATCCCCTTTTTGAGCGCCACGGCGCAGGATCGTCAGGATGGCGGCCACGGCCATCGACAGGTCGATGTGCCGGTACCAGGTCGGGTACCCGCGGATCTGGTAGTGGTCGAGGCAGGTCTCGTTCTTGGTGGTCTGGGAGCACTCCCCTATCGCCCAGCGGCTGCCGGCCACCCGCACCGGCTCGGCAGGTTCGGTGTCGGCGGGACCGGGCAGATGTAGTAGGCAACGACATTGGGCGCGATCAGATGTCCCGCCTGATGGCGATCACCGGCATCACCGGAGCCGTCCGCGGCAAACACCACACGATCACCACCCAGCCCGACGATCGGGCGCCGCGGCACCCCGATCTGATCGAGCGGAACTGGGACGCACCGCAGCGCCCGGACCAGTGGTGGGTCGCCGACTTCACCTACGGTTGGACGTTGGCCGGGTTCGTCTACACCACGTTCTGGGTCGACGTCTTGTCGGGACCGTGATCCCGAACGAAGGCGGCAGAGGCCGCCAGGCGCATCCGCTGATCAGCACGAACACGACCGCGGTGAACACCGCTCGGTCGTCGACCGGTGCGCTGCCGCCGCCCTGTGGTCGGGTGGCGAACGGCGGAATCAACGGTTCGGCTGTCTCCCCCAACGCATCCGGCAAGACGTGCCGATCAACGTTCGCTACTCGCGCCGGCGCAATCCGTCGAGGACGATGCTGAGCAGGTGCCGGGCTCGAGTGTCCCATTCGGTCTCGTCGAGCCGGGACAGGTAGCCGATGAGGAGGATGACGTCACGGGCGTCGACATCGGCGCGGATCGTTCCGTCGGCTTTGCCGGCGGCAAGGAGCATTGTCACCGCATCACCGATCGGACCGAGGCTGTGCGCGGAGAGGTCCCGCCATACCGCCGTCTCGACTGCGGCGAACACTCCACGCTTGATTCGTGCATAGTCCGCCACCCGGTTGAACCAGCAAGCCAGCGCCTTGAGCGGCTCATGCTCGGCGAGGAACGCCGGCGCGGCCGCAACGAGCTGTTCGACATCGTTGCGATAGACCTCGGCCAGCAGGTCATCTCGAGTCGGAAAGTGGCGGTACAGGGTGCCCTGGCCGACCCCTGCCTGCTTGGCGATCGCGTTGAGCCTCAGCTCGTCTGAGTTCGCGATGACCGTTCGTGCGGTCTCGATAATCCGAGCGCGATTCTCGGCAGCGTCGGAGCGGCGGCGGGGTGCGTTCATCTGTCCTCTGCATGACGACTTGAGTAAGCGGACACGTGTCCGCTAACCTGAAACGTAAGCGGACACATGTCCACTTTAAGTGAAGGGATTCCACATGTCAGCCATCAACGGCAAGGTTGTCGCCATCACCGGCGCGAGCAGTGGCATCGGTGAGGCAACCGCCCGCCTGCTCGCCGAGCGCGGCGCGGCGGTCGTCCTCGGTGCGCGTCGGACCGAGCGTCTCGACGAGCTCGCCCAGGGCATCCGTGAACGTGGTGGACGTACTGCCACCTGCACTACTGATGTCACCCGCCCCGAGGACCTCGAGCGGCTCGTCGGCCGCGCCGTAGAGGAGTTCGGCAGACTCGATGTACTGGTGAACAATGCCGGAATTAGCAAGATCGGGAACATGGCAGACCTTGACGTCGACGGCTGGTCGGCGATGATCGACGTCAACCTCCGTGGGGTGCTCCACGGCATCGCCGCGGCACTTCCGATATTCCGTCGACAGGGCGAGGGGCATCTCGTGACCACCGTGTCGACGTCCGGCCTGAAGATCGTCCCCACCCAGGCGGTCTACGCCGGAACCAAGAACGCCGTCCGCACCCTGTTGGAAGGACTGCGGCAAGAATCGACCGACGGCGTACTGCGGACAACGTCGGTGTCGCCCGGCGTGGTCCGGACCGATCTCGCCGATTCCATCGACGATGCCCAGGTCCGCGCGCAGATCCAGCGGAACATGAACGAATTCGCCATCCCGCCGGAAGCCGTCGCCCGCGCCATCGCGTTTGCCATCGAACAACCCCACGACGTCGAAATCGGCGATATCACCATCCGCCCAACCGTCCAAGGCTAGGTGCCGTTGCCCGATCTCAAGGCATTCGCCCATAGGCGATCGCCTTGCGGCCACCCGGTGATGTTGCGCCTGTCTCTTCGTGCAACGAGTCAGGCGGTCCCATCGCACGTCCCGCCTGGCAATCGAGCTGAGATGGTGCTCGTGCCATTCAGGGACGGACCGCCGGGATCATTTGCGGACGCGGAATCGGAGCATGGTGACGGGGCCCGACTGCGTGTTGCTGAACGGTTCCAGGTCGATCCTGCCGAGGCCTGGGGTCGAGAAGCGGATACCGTCGCCGAGAAGCACCGGCAGGACATACACCAGGATCTCGTCGACGAGCCCTCGCTGCAGGCACTGGCTGGCCACGTCGGCACCGAGGATCTCCAGGTTTTTGCCGCCCGCAGCGTTGAGCGCCGTGGCGACGGCTTCCGCGATGTCGCAGGTGAGGAACGTGACCCCTGGGTCCGGCTCGTCCGGCGGCTCGTGGGTGAGGACGAACTCGGGCCCCCCGTCGTAGGTGGTGTCCTCGTCGGCCATCTGCTTGGCGACCTCGTAGGTGCCCCGGCCAATGAGCATGGCGCCCGTGGCCGCCATGACCTCCGGGAACGCGGCCGCGCTCATGAGGTCGAGGATCCAGTCCATCGCGTGGTCGGGACCGGCGATGAAGCCGTCGAGCGACATCGCCCTGTTCACGACCACTTTGCCGGTGCCGGTGCTCGTGTCGCTCACGCGCTTCCTCGCAGGACTCCGGCGGGCTGGCGGGACAGACAGCGAGTCGTCTCCGCCCCAGCGGCGTCGGGAAGCGACACGTGAACGCCAGCGCCGCGCCAGACGACGTAGTAGCCGGGACTACCCCCGAGCTTGGTGTGGTGGTGCGCCGTGACGCATCTCCAAAGGGTGTCGAGGCCGATGTCGAACACCTCGCTGTACCACGCACTCAGCGATGTCGAAGTTGCCCGACGCATTCGGCTACTCTATCCGAGATTTTGCGTGTGACGCCCGGCTCCGGGCGCCACAGGGATGCTCGGCAGAGTGGGTGGACCCCGCCTCGTGAGGGACCCAGAGTACCTGCGGATGGGCTCACTTCGACGGGAATAGCACAGCGCCCACTCGTCCCGCACGCCGAACCTGCACCGGGACGGGATCGGCGCCCAGCGCGCACTCGCAAGGGTCAGCGCTCGTCCCGAGAGCGGATGGGTAACCAGGACTGTTTGGTGGGCGCTGCCCCCCGCGCAGGCGCTCGGTTGCTGTTGCAGCACAAGCGCCCCGCGGAATTCGGTCAGTCGATGAGGGCGGTCGCCTCGACTTCGACGAGCACATCCGGCTCGAACAGGTAGTCCACGCCGATGAGCGATGTCGGCGGCAGCGGCAGCGTGAGCCCGATCTCCTCGGCGACCTGCTCGACACCGGCCATGAACTCACCGATCTTCTCGGGCTTCCAGTCCGTGACGTAAAAGGTCAGCCGGAGGACGTCGTCGAAGGTCGCGCCCACCCCGGTCAGCCCTGTCGCGGTGTTGCGGAGCGCTTGGGCGACCTGCCCCGCGAGATCACCTTGGGCAACCGGGGTTCCATCGGCGAGCCGTGCGATCTGATGCGATGAAAGGGGCGGGGCCTCCCGCTCCTCGTGGTTCCCGGCGAATGCTGGGGGTGTCATATCCACACGTGTCGGAGGAGGCCCCTATGAGTGAGTATGACGGAAAACAGTTTGTCGGGATCGATCTGCACCGGCAACGCTCGGTGATCGTCCGCCAAACCGATTCCGGTGAGCAACTCGCGGTGACGCGAATCGTCAACGACCCCGCCTCACTGGCCCTGCAGCTCGAGAAGGCCGGAGAGCATCCGGAGGTGGTACTGGAAGCAACCTATGGCTGGTACTGGGCGGTCGACACCCTGCAGGGAGCCGGTGCCACGGTGCATCTTGCACATCCTCTGGGTGTCAAGGGTTTCCGGTACAGGCGGGTGAAGAACGACGTTCGTGACGCCAGGGATCTGGCGGATCTGTTGCGGATGAACCGGTTGCCCGAGGCATGGATCGCCCCGCCGCCGACGCGGGAACTGCGGGAACTGGTTCGCTACAGAGCCAAGCTCGTCGCGATGCGGTCGAGCCTCAAGGCCCAGGTGCACTCGGTGCTCGCCAAAGCCGGGGTGTTGATCCCGGTATCGGACCTGTTCGGCGTCGAGGGACGTGAGCGTCTGACGCGGGTCCCGCTCGGCGTCGCGTACGCGCAGCGGGTGATTTCGCTGCTCGAGCTGATCGACGTCCTCGACGCGCACGAGAGACGATTCTTCGACCAGATTGCCACCGAGTTGCGTGACCATCCTGGTTATCGGGCGATTCAGCAGCTGCCCGGGGTCGGTCCCACCTTCGGTGCCGTGTTCGTCGCGGAGATCGGGGACGTGCACCGCTTCGCCGACCCCAGTCACCTGTGTTCGTGGGCCGGCCTGACGCCCAAGCACCGCGAGTCCGACACCGTCGTCCACCGCGGGCACATCACGAAACAGGGTTCCAAGCTGGTGCGCTGGGCGGCGGTGGAGGCCATCCAGCGGCAACCGGCCGGCGCGAAGATCTCGGTCGACCGCAAACGCATCGAGGCCCGCCGCGGCAGGAACATTGCCAAGGTCGCCGCGGCCCGCAAACTGCTCACCCTCGTCTACTACGGGCTGCGCGACGGAGAGATCCGCGCGTTGACCCGCCACAAGGCGGCGGCGTGAGCACCCCGGACGCAACACGCGCGCGGCCGTTGTCAGGTCTGACCCCCGTGTCATCGGCGTGGTCGCGGATCTGATTGACCCCGCGTATTGCCAGCGCACCGCTCCATGCCCGCACCCCCGGGCGAAGGGATGACCGACAGCCGAGGAAACCCGGCCTGCCCCAACCACCCGCATTACATTGGAGACCGTTTACTCCCACAACCGAATTCATCGCTTCCGGGGCCGATGACCAGTCTGCGCCGGGCCGGGCCACGGTCAAGACCGTTCGTCCTCACTGCGCTGCGGGCGCTCCGTCCTGACCGACGGGGCCCTCACCCAGCGCTGCCCGCTTGGAGGCCGAAAACGAGCAAAACAGCAGGTCGAGCAGGGGTTGACAGGACCCCGCACTTTCAGGGATGACCTGCGACGTGGACGTGTCGGGTTCCGGAACCGACAGCGACGTGGTGATACGGAGTGGGCTGCGTCATTCCATCGGGGGTGAAGTACTGAACGGTCATGAAGGTTCTCCTCGAATATCGACCTGATAGGTATACCTTTAATACCTGGTATACAGAAGTCACTTCAATGAGACTAGGTAGCATGCGAGATACTCCCCAGGCCGTTCGCGACGAACTCACGATCACCCCGCCTCATCGAGAGCTGCTTGATCAGATTCTCGACAAGTGGTCATTGGCGGTGCTCAACGAACTGTGCGAGCGCCCAAGCCGCTTCAACGATCTGCGCCGCGCGATCCCTTCAGTGACACAGAAATCTTTGACCGCCACCCTGCGTCGACTCGAACGCAACGGCATCATCGAGCGCGAACTTCTCAGCTCTCGCCCGGTCGCCGTCGAGTACCGGGTCACCCCGCTCGGCAAGACCCTTCGCCATCCGGTCGATGTCCTCCTCGGCTGGGCCGAAACCCACATGCCCGAGATCGAAAACGCACGCACACGCTTCGATGCCGAGTCGGAACTCGCCTGATGCACCGCACGGCATTCGGACGCAGGGGCCGGCCCCACAAGTGATCCCTGACAGCACCGGGCGCTCTGCTTGTCGATCATCATGCGCATCCTCTCAGGGATCGGTTTGCGGTACTGGCGCCTCTATCCCCTGCTCAGCATCGCCGCCGCAGTGAGCGTGGGGCTGCCGGCCTTCCTGCTGGCGCGGCGACTCCAACTCGCTGCGAGCCGATCCAGCTCGTTCCCGGCGCCGCGCGGCGGTGCCAGACTTTGCGCAGATGACTGACATCGACACGCTGCCGTCCGACCTTTCCAGGTTCATCGGCTGTGCCCGTGAACTCCGAGAGATCGCCGTCCTCGTGGCCCCGGGGAGGCTCGTCACGTTGCTCGGTCCGGGTTGGGTGCGGCAAGACACGTCTCGCAGCGCCCGCGGTGATCGAACGCTGGCGCGCGGGCCGGAAGATAGATCCTGACATGCCACGCGGTTTCGCCGATCTCAAACACGAGGTCTTCGCTCGCCACTCCAACCCGTGGAGTGCCTGGACTCGCTGGCTGAGCACCCCTCTTGTGCTCGTTCCTCTGTCGACACGGCAGTGGAGCCATGCCGCGATCGTCGGTGCCTGGATGGCCGCCAACCCCGTGATCTTCCCGAACCGGCGGACGAGCACGCTTGGTCCACCCGGGCGGTGCTCGGCGAAGAACTCTGGATCACCGAGCGGCCACGCGACACCGCGATGGCGGTAAACGCGGCGGCCACGCTGGCCGGCATCACCGCACTGATCGCCGCCCGGCGACGCCGCGCCGCACCGGCAGCCGGTGCCACCGCGGTCATGATGGCGCTGCTGCTGGTCTACTGGCGGCTGATGGCCGGCTACTACAGCCGACACCGGGGCGCCAACACCGGCTGAGCCCCGAATACGAGTCGGCTTCCGGTCGTCGTATCCGACGTGGACGATCCGGACGAGGGCAGGTGCTGATGTAGTGCGGGCCGACGAATCCGCCGCCCGCTGGCACCTCTACACCCGAGGTTGCCGCCGCGACGGCATCATCTCCCGTGCCGACGGCACCACCGCGTACGGGCCGATCTGGGACTGGACCACCACCGACGTCTGGGCGCACATCGCCCGCCACCGGCTCCCGGTGAATCCCGTCTACGCCAAACTCCGTGAGCTGGGCGTCCCCGCGCAGCAACACCGCCTCTCCCACCTCATCGACGGTGGCCACCTCGACCGCGGCCGTCTCACCTGGCTACGCCGCGGGTGGCCCGCCCCCTTCGAGCAACTCGTCGATGTACTCCCCCGCATCCGACAACTGAGCTAGGAAATGTCGCCGTGCGATGTCGAGAACCCGCGCGCGGCGCCGTCCCCGGAGTGAAACGGCCAGAATGGGCCGTACCGCACCAAGGAGAACATGATGGCCAAGTACCTACTGCTCAAGCACTACCGCGGCGCGCCCGCATCGCTCAACGACGTGCCCATGGACCAGTGGACCCCGGAGGAAATCTCCGCCCACGTGCAGTACATGAACGACTTCGCCGCCAGGCTGGAGGGCACCGGCGAGTTCGTCGACAGTCAGGCACTTTCCGCGGAGGGCATGTTCGTCCGGTACGACGGCGAGGGCCGGCCGCCGGTCACCGACGGCCCGTTCGCGGAGACCAAGGACGTGATCGCCGGCTGGATGGTGATCGACGTCGAGACCCACGAGCGGGCGCTCGAGCTGGCCGGCGAGTTGTCCGCGGCCCCGGGTGCGGGTGGCAAGCCGATCCACGAATGGCTCGAAGTGCGCCCCTTCCTGACCGCCGCACCGAACACTACGGAATGTGGTTTTCACCAGGGGTGATGACATGTCCCCCGGATCGTCTGATCGCCGGTGCCGGGGGCCGCTCGAACAAGGGCGTGCTGTCTAGTGCGTGGGCAAGATTGGGCTAGAGTTTGGTTACTGCGGATGCACAGGATGAGCCGGAGGTGTTTACCCCTTCTCAGGGTTGGTGCCTTCGGTTTTCTGTTTCGCGAGCCGCTCGTCGGTCATTCGCTTCTTCAGCTCCCGGCGGGCGCGTTGCTTCGGGGTCTCCTCCTCGGCTTCACTCACGGATTGCTCATCAGCGGGGCGGTAATGGGCTCCTTGCAGCAGAATCGCGGGATTCGCGACCAGCTCCGGCCGGCCCTTGTCGTCGGTGAACAGTCCCATCACATCCCTCATTCCTCGGTGACATCTCGCAGCTGCACGATCATCCGCCGGCCGATGCTCCCGTCCGGGCGACGGTATCGCCCCTCACCGGCAGAGACCACCTCAAAGCGCATCCCCCGCGGCAGCAGGTGCGTGGTGTCATCGACGGTGTCTGACCGGCCCAAGTACATCCCGCGGTCGGTCTCGATCTCGAACACCACCTCTCGCTCCCCGAGCGCCTCGTCGAGTTGATGAACCGTGTGCGCGGCCATCGTGTGCCGGTCGAAATCCAACCGCGCACCCGGCTGCAGGGTCACGGGCAGATTGACCGCTTCCTGCGGCACCGTGTGCGGGAGCGTGACCGCGCAGTAGAGGATGTGGCCTCGGTCGCCCCACCGTTCCGCGGTCTGAATCGCCCGGTCCACCCGCTGGACCTGGGACCGCATCTTCTCCTCCAGTTGCTGCGCGTCACCGCGTGCCTTAGACAACGCCTCGCCGACCGTCTTCCACCGGTCCAGGTCGTCGATCAGGGTCTTCACCGCGGTGTAACCGACGGCCGGCAACCGCGACTGCGCCTTGTGCTTGTTCACCGAGCGCACCTTGCGCTGGCGTGAACTCGGCGGGTGGCGAATCGAATCCGGGATCGGCAGCTCGCGGCGTTTGCGTTCGGAGACCTCGGGCACTGTCGCTCGCGGGAAGGCCCGCTCCAGGTCTTTCCGAGCACGGGTGAATTCGGCGTCCTCGACCATCCGGTCGAGCTCCCGCGCCGAGTCACGCTCCTGTGCGCGGTCTTTGTACGTGTCGGCGGAACGATAGCCTGCGGGCTTCGACGCGGGAGTGGTGCTGGTGCCGGCCTCCGGGTCCAGGCGGGTCGGTGGCGCGTCCGGGCTCACGTTGTACGCCACCAGATCCCCTCCCGCTGCGTCGAACACACCCGCAGATATGACGAAGCGTGGCAGGCATTAGTGTCCCAATTGACGGCCTGCCACGCTCGGACCCAACCCGCAAGTCGGGTCTACCGAGGGTAGAAGCATTCCGGTGACCAAACCAGTAACTCGCTCCCACGCGTGTTGCCGGCCTCTCGACCGAACGCAACTCAGACTACCGAAACCTACTGGCCCAGTTCGACCCACATCGGTCAGGACTCGGAAGACCGGAGACCTCGACCTCAGTGATTTCGGCCATCCTAGTTTCCGTACCATCGCGGCACGGGCCAAGGCGGTGCCGTGTGCAGGTCGACCCACCGCGTACGAGGAGCCGCATCGGTAAGGAGTTCTTTCAAGGCTGATTGGGGACTGAGGCGTGCGACTGTCTCGTCATCGAGTTCCTGCCGCTCGGGCCATGGGGGAACCTCGATCTTGACCGCGATCTCGTCTCCGGGCCGCTCGAACGTCGTCTTGGTGGCGGCTGCGACGACCTCGGTATTGATGCTGTCCGTTTCGGTGTGGTCGAGCCGGTACGGGCCACGATGGTGCAGTCCAGGCTTCAACATCACCAACACCTGATATGGATTCAGCGGGTAGAGGGCGACCGCACTGTTCCCAGCCACACCCGCGCGGTCCCTGGTGTTCGGAGGCCCCGCGAGGAAAATGACCGGGGCATCGCAAGTGACGAGAGGCGCGTCCGTGCGGTACACGGCCCATTCTCGGAGATGAAGTCCGAGCGCCGTGACGTTCTGGACGTCCTTGATCATCAGGTCGAGGGCCTCGTGCTTCGGGTCGTCCTGCCGCTTGGACATCGATTCCTCGATCGCTTCCGGGCCGAGACCTGATTGCTTCAGGAACTCCCACTTGGCCGCATCCGGGCCGTTGACGAGGACCAGGGTGCGCTCACGGTTACTGACCGTCCGCGTGATCTGCATGCCGAGGAATACGGCGAGGTCCTTCTTCAGGGCATCGTCCGAAACCACTCCAGCGCCCCACTTCTCAAGCGAATCCAGCCGGTGCGCGCAGGTGTCCTCAATGCGGGACAGATGCTTCTCGATCCACTTGAGCGGGGTGTCCATGGTGCTGTCGGTTGCCGGGAGGCTGTAGAAGTTCTTCTCGTGTGCCACATCTTTCGGTGGCTGGGGAGGATGCACGTCGCCGGTGTCGACCTGGACGGGTTGTACCAACTTGTTGACGGCCCATCGGCGCAAGTACATCTGCGGTACGTAGTGGTGTTTTTTCGCCGTCTCGTTTTCGGCCTGACGCTTCGATTCGGCCACGAACTCGTCGGACAGCCATTCGTGCTCGAAACGCATGGTCATGATGGCGTCCATCAACCCGGGGTACATGCGGCCGAGCCTATGCGGGTGTTCTGACAATTCCATTCTTCCTTCGCCGCATACGCCGGAAGGCTGGCCGGGGCTCGAGGCCGACAAGCCTGCGAAGGTTGTCGACAGCGGGTGAGAGACTGCTTCGCGTGCATGCGTTCATCGACGAATCCAAACGGGGCGAGTACGCCCTGTGCGCCGTGACCGTCGCCCCCGGCGACCTCACGAGCATCCGCAAGCAGATGAACGCGCTCCGGCCGCCCGGGCATTCGCGGATCCACATGACCGGTGTCGGAAAGAAGCTGGCCCCGAAGATCGTCTCCGAAGTGGCCCGGCTCGAAGCGACCAGCCGGATCTACCTGATGACCTCGAAGAAGGTGAATGAGCGGCAGGCCCGCGATGTCACCCCGGCCGCTGCCGTCCGCGACCTGGCACAAATGTCGGTGACCAACGTGGTCATCGAGTCCTGCGATCAGGACCGCGAAGACAACCGCATCATCCGCGACGAACTCGGTGGCAATCCCCCGTTCGTGTACACCCACGACCGTACTGGTGGAGATCCGTTATTCGTTGTGCGCGATATTCCCGGAGCTCTCCGTCCGGTTCTCGGCGCGTAGCGCGGTGTAGCCGGCCCAGTCTTGTGAAGCCAGAGCAGCCCAGTTGACAGCGGTGCCCGGTTTGATGCCGAGGAGGTCAGCGAGGATAGGTGCGGGAACTTCTGCTGCGAGCTGGAGGAGTGCGGCGTTTCGCGCCGGACGGACGGTGACCCCGGCCTGTGCGAGTTGGTTGCGGAGCACGTCTGCGCTGCGATGTCGGCCGGGGTGTCCACCTGGAAACAACCAGCGGTTGGGTTTGCTTGCGTAAGAGGCTCTTCCACGACGGTGTAGTAATGCGCGGGTGAGTTCGTCGAGCGGTGTGGGAAGAAGGATGGGATCGTCGCCGAATCGGACGGTGACCTCGGGGCCTATAGTGGCGATCTGGTCGGGTGTCATGCGGCAGATTCGTGTGACGGGTTGTCCGAAGAGTAGGACAAACAGGCCCGCGACACGGGTATCGAGGGGCAGGGTCTCGTCGTGGAGAAGTTCCTCGACGATCGTCCAGCGATGATCGTCGGCGAGCGTGACATCGGGCTCGCTGCGCTGCTGACGGGGTGCGCGGCGGTCGGCGATGAGGCGTCGGTCGTGTGCCCAGGTGAGGAATCCGTCGAGGAACCGGACGCGGCCGGGGTGTCCGACGAGGTACTCGTCCAGGTGGGATTGCCGTGCCGTCGTCAGCGTTGTGCCGTGCTCGGTGAGCCAGCCGAGGAAGTGGCCAGCGGTGCGGATCAGTGCCCGACGTTGCGGGCGCCGGCGGCGGTGAGTCGTCCACGGTCGGCCTTTGCTCGGGTGCGACGGAGCACGTGCCATTCGGCGTAGGGGTGCACCACTCGGGCATCGGCAACGGGCAGGTCGGCGAGGATGGTGCGCAGCCAGGGGGTGAGGCGTTCGAGCTCGACGTGCTGCGGCGGCAGGACGCCCAGGGCGGCGAGGAAGTCCCTGAGGTAGTCCAGTGCGCGCGTGCGTGGCAAGGCGTCCAGAGCGTCGTGGCTGATTTCGATATCGCCGATGGCCATGCGCCGCAACAGGTCGGCCCCGTGGCTTTGCTGGAGCCAGAACAGGGTCGATTTGGGCCGGTCGACAGCAAGGAGGGCAGAAAGGACGGGCTCGAGGGCACGATTGACGGTGCCGTCGACGGTGTTGAGCAGAGCAGTGGCTCGTTCGGTGAGCACGCAGACCGCGCATCTTCGTCCGTATTGGTGGTCCTCGCGTCCGCAGTCGGCGCACGCGAACGGAGAACGTTCACCAGCGCATGTCGCGCAGATTCGGCGTTCGTCGTCGGAGAGGTAGGCGAGGATCTTGATCTGCGCGCATGCGGGGCAGGTGCCAGGATTGCGGCGCAGCTGTTCGTAGCAGAGCCGGCATATGGGTGCTCCGAGCAGGATCGTTCGTGGATTGCGGTCGTGCCCGCATTGGCCGCATCGCTCGAGTTTGCGTGGCGCGCAGGTAGTGCAGAGCGATCCGGACTCGATTCGGACGACAGCGTAGGTGTTACGTCCGCAGCGCGAACATGTCTTGTGTGAGATCGGGTCGTGCCGGTAGCAGCGTAGGCAGAGCTGCTCGGTGCTGGTCCGCCGCGTGATGACCCGCATGTTTCCGCACCGGGAGCACGGTTTGGGGTCGGCCTCCCGTCCGCAATGCGCGCAGGCCTTCCGGCCATCGGCGAGACGTCGGCACAGGATCTTCTCACCGCCGCAGACCGCGCAGCGCGGCCTGACGATTCTCACCGCGCCAGCGGCGGCCAACCGTTCGAGTAACCGTTGAACGATGGGAGGGATGAGCGGATCACCCGAGGTCAACAGATTCGGAAAACGGTCGAAGTGCTGCAGGAGGATTGTTCGTTTCTCGGGTCGCGGGACCAGGACTTCCAGGATGCCGCGGACGGTCATTTCGGCCAGTTCCGGCTCGACCGTCGCGATCTCGGCGACCAGCGCGTCAAGCGTCTGCGCGGCAGTGAGCGTGCTGCACCGCACCATCAGACCGACGGCCCCGGACGATCCTGACCGGGTCGACGGACACGGGCGCGGACGGGCCGGAGCTCGCCGATGCCCGACGGCCCGGCCTCCTCGGTACCGGTCTTGCTCTCGTGCCGTGGTTGCGCGATTGGTTCGATCAGGTCGCTGGGGCCGACATTGAGGATGTCGCACAGTGCGGCCAGGATCTCCATGTTCAGTCGCTGCGGTGTCTTGGTGACCAGCCGGAAGACTTGCTCGCGTGACAAATGGATGTCGCGCTCAGCGAGATCACGCCCTGCTTGTTGCATCTGCTACGACAATGCGCGGTTGCCCACCAACCCGCTGCTGTGGATCCCCGACGTGCACGCGTGGGCCTGGGGGCGAAGTGGCAGCATGCGAGCGAAGATCGCGCACCACGTCACCGTGGTGAGGCTCTGAAGAGACGAAGAAGGCCCCTCCGGATCGGAGAGGCCCCTCGTGTGAGGTGGGCGCGCAAGGCTGGAAACCGCTTGGTGGGGCTGCCTACAGGGGTACTTACGCCCCGGAGACCTCCTACACGAACCACTTCCCTCGGCTACTGCCTCGGGCACTCACAATATGTCGGTCAATGTTGCGTCGACGCAACCGCAGCACGGTTGACCTGGGCGTACGCCGCGGAGATGGTTTGTGGTCTCTAGCTTCGGCCGGGCGCTGGTTGTGCCTCGCCGGAGACAATCCCCGCCCGGATCCCGATCGCGCTGGCTTCGCCCCGGTTGGCGACGTCGAGTTTCTTGAGCACGCTCGCGACGTGGAATTTGATGGTGCTTTGGCTGATTCCGAGTTCTTCGGCGATGGCGCGGTTGCGTTTTCCCATTGCGAGGTGGGCGAGGACTTCGAGTTCGCGGGGGTTCAGGGTGGACAGCAGGTGCTCGTCCGGTCGGACGGCCGGTGGATCGAGGGGGATGGTCAGGGTGACCCGGCTTCCCCATCCGGCGATGGATTCGATGTCGATCCGGCCACGAAGGGTCTGCAGCCGGCCGGCCAGCTGGCGTGTGAGGGCTGTTCGGTCGATCTCGCCGGGTCCCTGGTCGCGGACCTCGATGAGGACGTTGTCGCCGTCGCAGTCCCACGCGATCCGCAGCCGGGGCAGCACCGGTTGGGCGGTGAAGGCCAGGACGATGGCGCGGACCATCGCCCGCGCCGCGTGCGCCACCTCACCTGGGAGGGGGCGGCCGTCGGCCGGCGGGTCGACGTAGTCGACGTCGACGTCGCGGTGACGTAGCAGGGGGCGTAGTTCGCCTTGCAGTCTGGCGAATGCGGTGGTGACCGCCTCCTCGGAGTGGGCGCGGTCGGCGGCACCCGCGGACCGCAGGGCGATCAGTGCGGCCGATGCCGTCTCGCTCGCGGTGATGCGGGATCGCCGGTCGTCGAGGTCGTTCGAGCGGAGGGTTCCGAGGATCGACGACAGGGTCGCCTCGTGCACCTCCGTCAGTTCGGCGATGGTGCGGGCGCGTTCACTCGACGCCGCCCGTGACTCGGCGAGATAGTCGGGGCTGGCCTGTGCCACCTGGTGCTGGATGGAGGTCGCGACGATCCCGAACAGTGCCGCAACCTCGTCGGCGCCAGGGACTGGGACGGATGAGCCGGTGTGGGATGGTCGCGGTACCAGGACGAGCAAGGTGTCGCCGGAGTCGCGGACCGCCCAGACTCGGCGGCGTCCACCTCCCAGCGAACGGATTCCGGCAAAGAGACCACCGGGTTCGATGGATTGTTTGATCTCGTCGAGTTCGTCGATGGTCACCCGGTCGACGATCTCGCGGTTTCCGGCGACTTTGCGGGGACGTCCGGTGCATTCACGGGTGAAGATCACCAGGGCGTCGTGCGGCCACCATCGGCCAAGGAACCGGGAGAAGCGGGCCGCGATGTCAGGCAGCGGTCCCGAAATCACCGTCCGCATCTCCACCCAGGGGTCAACCTGCAACCGAACCGAGTCCTCCACGCTTACCACCCGTCCACAGTATGGCCGGTAGCCGCGAGAAGGCACTGGCCAACCGGCCAGCCCGAACCGGCCGGCCGGCCGGGTGCCCGATCGCCTCGGGGTCGGCAGCCTTGTTCTCACACCCAGAACGGCTATACCGAGGAGGACCATGACCGTCACCGTCGAGCAGACACGCACACGGTTCAGTGACGGGCGCCGCATTGTGCTCGACGAGAACGTGCGCCTGCTCAATTCCGTTGCCGCAGAACAGTGGGACCGCGCCGGTTCGCTCATCACGTCCGCGCGCGCGGTGTTCGTGATCGGCAACGGGCGCAGCGGCCTGGCCGTCCAGATGGCCGCGATGCGGCTGATGCACCTTGGCCTGCGCGTCCACGTGGCCGGGGAGGTCACCGCCCCCGCCGTCGGCGGCGGCGATGTGCTGATCGCTGTCTCCGGGTCGGGCACCACCGCCTCGGTGGTCGGCGCCGCCGATACCGCGAAGACGGTGGGTGCCTCGGTGCTGGCCGTCACCACCGCTCCGGACTCGCCGCTCGCCCGGCGCGCCGACGAGGTCCTGCTCCTGCCCGCGGCCGACAAGCAGGACCACAGCGCCGCCATCACCGCCCAGTACGCGGGCAGCCTGTTCGAGCAGTCCGTGCTCCTCGCCTTCGACGCCCTGTTCCAGGCGCTGTGGCACAACGTCGATCAGACCGCCGAGCGGCTGTGGGAACGCCACGCCAACATCGGCTGAGCGACCCCTACCCCAAATCCCCAACAGAAGATAACCAGGAGAAACACATGACGAAGCTGCAGGTTGCAGTCGATCTGCTCACCACCGCCGACGCGCTGGCCCTGACCCACAAGGTCGCCCCGTACGTCGACATCATCGAACTCGGCACCCCGCTGATCAAGAGCGCCGGCCTCAGCGCCATCAGCGCGATCAAGGCGGCGCACCCGGACAAGGAGGTCTTCGCCGACCTCAAGACCGCCGACGCCGGCTTCCTCGAGGCCGACCTGGCCTTCTCCGCCGGCGCAGACCTGGTCACCGTCCTCGGCGCCGCCGGTGATGCCACCGTCAAGGGTGCCGTCGAGGCAGGCCGCAAGCACGGCAAGAAGGTCGTCGCCGATCTGATCGGCGTCGAGAACCGTGTCGAGCGGGCCCGCGAGATCGCCAAGCTCGGTGTCGCGTTCGTCGAGATCCACGCCGGCCTCGACGAGCAGGCCCAGCCCGGCTACTCGATCCAGACCCTCCTCGACGACGGCAAGATCGCCGGTGTCCCGTTCTCCGTCGCCGGTGGCGTGAAGGTCGACACCATCGCCGCCGTCCGTGACGCCGGTGCCGCCGTCGCCGTCGCCGGAGGAGCGATCTACAGCGCCGAGGACCCCGCCGCGGCGGCGAAGGCCCTCAAGGACGCCCTTACCAAGTAGTCCTGCGTGCACGAAAGGCCCCGAACATGTTCGTGTTCGGGGCCTTTCGCCGTATGGTGTGGTGCTGTCACTGAGTGAGCGTGGAGCGGTGTTCGAGGACCGTTCCGCAGCCATCGCGTCAACGGAGTTCGCTCTCAACACGCAGAGCAGGTCCCCAGCTGGGTCCGGTGGGGCCGAGGAGCATCCGCAACGAGCACCGGCGGCATCGAGATCGTCGAAGTCCGGTTGAGCTGCCGTCCGCGTGGGTGGGACTTGAACCCCTCCGTCGGTCCCACCTCGCGCATCTACCTGCCCGGAGGGGTCAGAGCTGGCGCCACGACCGGCCGGTCCGGCTGAGGATCCGTTCCGCGGACTCCGGGCCGGACGCACCAGACGGATAGTCCTCTGGGCGACCCGTGGCGGCCCAGTGTTCGAGGAGCGGATCGATGATCCGCCAGGACCATTCGACCTCCTCACGGCGGGGAAAGAGGGTGGCGTCCCCGCGGAGCACGTCACTGATCAGCCGCTCGTAGGCCTCCGGTGCCGGGTCGAACACCGACCGGAAGTCCATCCCGAGGCTGACCGGCTGAATGTGCATGCCGCCGCCCGGACGTTTGGCGCCGATGTGCAACTCGATGCCGTCGTCCGGCTGGACCCGGAACACGAGCACGTTCGAGACCGCCGCGGCCCGGGCCGCGGGTGAGCCGTGGGCGGGGGGTGTGAAGGTCACCGCGATCTCGGTGGTGCGCCGTGCCAGGCGTTTGCCGGTGCGGATGAAGAACGGCACGCCGGCCCACCGGCGGGTCGCGATGCCCACTGTCAGGGCCGCGAAGGTCTCGGTCGTCGAGTCGGCGGGGAAGCCTGCCTCGTCAGCCAACCCTGGTACGGGAACGCCGTTCTCCACTCCGGCACCGTATTGGCCGCGGGCCGTTGTCTCCGCCAGCGGTCCGAGGAGTTCGGTGGCGGAGAGGATCTTGATCTTCTCTGCGGCGATGCTGTCGGCGTCGAACGCGACGGGTTCTTCCATCGCGATCAGCGCCAACAGTTGCAGCAGGTGGTTCTGGATGACGTCGCGGGCGGCGCCGACGCCATCGTAGTACCCGGCGCGCCCGGTCACGCCGACGTTCTCGGCCATGGTGATCTGCACGTGGTCGATGTGCCGGTTGTTCCACAGTGGCTCGAACATTCCGTTCGCGAAGCGCAGCGCGAGGATGTTCTGCACCGTCTCCTTGCCCAGGTAGTGGTCGATGCGGTAGATCGAGGATGGTGGAAACACTCGTTCCAGTGCGACACCGAGGGTCTGCGAGCTGGCGAGGTCGTGCCCGAAAGGTTTTTCCACCACCACCCGGCGCCATCCGTGGGCATCCCGGTTCAGGCCGGTGATCGCGAGCTGATCGCAGACCGTGGCGAACGTCGACGGCGGGATGGACAGGTAGAAGACGTAGTTGCCGGGCTTGCCGCGGCGGGCATCGAGCTCGGCCAGCCGGGCGGCGAGCCGGGCGAACGCGGCGGTGTCGTCGAACGACCCCTGCACGAGGTGGATCCGCTCGGCCAGCTCGTTCCACACCGCAGGGTCGAAGGGTGTGCGCGCGTGCGCGATCACCGCCTCGCGCAGCCGGGTTTCGGCGTCGGTGCTGTCGCGGGCGAATCCGATCAGATCGAAGTCCGGTGGTAGCTGGCCACCGTGCGCGAGGTCGTAGATGGCCGGAATCAGTTTCTTGCGCGAGAGATCCCCGGTGATCCCGAAGATCACCATCGACGCCGGTTCGGTGACCTGACCGATATCGCCGATCAACGCCTCACCCAACCGGCCGTCCGAGCCCGCTGCCAGCGGGTCCCACTCCTGCACTTCAGACACGGTCACTTCTGTTGCACTCCGTCTTTCGCTCCACCACACGCGCATTCGGACAATGCGTCGACTACCAGTGTCGAAGGCGCGGCGAGGTAATGCACTTGGCCGAGCGGCCAGTGTCAGCTGCCCGTCCGGTCAGGTGAGGCGGCCCCGAAACCCCCGTAGACATAGACCTCGGCAAGGCACTCGAAAATTGAAAGTGGAACGGTGACGATGAAACTGGGACTGGTCGGTCTGGGCAAAATGGGGCTGAACATGCGTGAGCGGTTGCGTGAACGCGGACTCGAGGCGATCGGATACGACCCGAACGCCGCCGACAGCGATGTGGACAGCCTCGAAGCGTTGGTCGAATCGCTTCCGGCGCCGCGTGCGGTGTGGGTGATGGTGCCCGCCGGAGCCCCGACCCGCCAGGTGATCGGGCAGCTTTCGCGGCTGCTCGCGCCCGGTGACCTCGTCGTCGACGGCGGCAACTCCCGGTTCACCGACGACAAGCTCAACGCGGACATCCTCGCCGAACACGGCATCCGCTACCTCGACTGCGGCGTCTCCGGCGGAGTGTGGGGACGCAAGAACGGATACGCACTGATGGTTGGTGGTGACGCCGCCGACATCGACCGGCTGATGCCGGTCTTCGACGCGCTGCGACCGGACGGGGACCGGGAGGACTCCTTCGTCCACGCCGGCCCGGTCGGCGCCGGCCACTACGCGAAGATGGTGCACAACGGCATCGAATACGGACTGATGCAGGCCTACGCCGAGGGCTACGAGTTGCTCGCCGCCGAGGACTCGATCGTGGACGTGCCCGCAGTCCTGCGTGCCTGGTCGACGGGCACCGTGGTGCGGTCCTGGCTGCTCGACCTCCTGGTGCAAGCCCTGTCCGACGATCCGGACCTGGCCGCGATCTCCGGATACACCGAGGATTCCGGTGAAGGCCGCTGGACCGTCGAAGAAGCCATCGCCCACGCGGTCCCCGCACCGGTGATCTCCGCCGCACTGTTCGCGCGGTTCGCCTCCCGCCAGGACGACTCCCCGGCGATGAAGGCGGTGTCGGCGCTGCGTAACCAGTTCGGTGGGCACGCCGTCCGGCGCGCCGAACCCGCCGGGATCGCCTGAACCGTGACGACCTCGACGCAATCCAGTATCACCCGCTCCCCCGAATGGCAGAAGCTACAGGCCCATCACGCCGACGTGGCCGACCTGCACCTGCGGGAACTCTTCGACACCGACCCCGATCGCGGTCGCGACCTCACCGTTACCGCCGGTGACCTGTTCATCGACTACAGCCTGCACCGGATCGACCGGAGCACCCTCGGGTTGCTGACCGACCTCGCCCGCGCAGTGGGCCTGGAAGAACACCGCGACCGCATGCTGCGCGGAGAACGCGTCAACACCACCGAGGACCGGGCGGTACTGCACACCGCGCTGCGCCTGCCCCGGCCCTCGGAACTACGGGCGGATGGCCGCGACGTGGTCGCCGACGTGCACCAAGTGCTCGACCGAATGGGCGCGTTCACTGACCGCATCCGCAGCGGACAGTGGCGCGGGGTCACCGGTGAGCGCATCACCACGGTGGTCAACATCGGCATCGGCGGCTCCGATCTGGGGCCGCGCATGGTGTGCGGCGCGCTGCGCCACTACTCCGAGGCCGGCATTACGGTCCGGTTCGTCTCGAATGTCGACCCCACCGACCTGGTTGCCACCCTCACCGATCTCGACCCGGCGACCACGTTGTTCGTCGTGTCGTCGAAAACGTTCACCACCATCGAAACCCTCACCAACGCCACCGCCACCCGGCGGTGGCTGACCACCGCGCTCGGTGAGGATGCGGTCGCCCGTCACTTCGTCGCAGTGTCCACCAATGCCGCGAAAGTAGCCGAGTTCGGGATCGACCCCGACAACATGTTCGAGTTCTGGGACTGGGTCGGCGGCCGCTACTCCGTCGGGTCCGCGATCGGGCTGTCGGTGATGGCCGCGATCGGCAGGGACGCATTCGGTCAGTTCCTTGCCGGGATGCACACCGTGGACCGGCATTTCGCCGAGGCGCCCTTGGAGGCGAACGCCCCGGTGCTGCTCGGGCTCCTCGGCTTTTGGTACTCGAACTTCTTCGGCGCCGAAACCCGTGCGGTGCTGCCGTATTCGAACGACCTCGACCGGTTTCCGGCCTATCTGCAGCAGCTGACCATGGAATCCAACGGTAAAGCGGTGCAGCTGAACGGGGCTCCGGTTGCTACCGCGACCGGTTCCATCTGGTGGGGCGAGCCTGGCACCAACGGGCAACATGCGTTCTACCAGTTGCTTCACCAAGGCACCCGGCTCATACCGGTCGATTTTCTCGGCTTCGCCGATCCCACCGAGGACCGGCCCACGATCGACGGCCGGGGCAGCATGCACGACAACCTCGTCAGCAACCTTCTCGCGCAGCGGCGGGTCCTCGCGTTCGGCCGCACCACCGACGAGATCACCGCTGATGGTGTCCCCGACTCTTTGATTCCGCACAAGGTGATGCCCGGGAACCGTCCGTCCACGACGATCCTGGCGCGCAAGCTCACCCCCTCGATCCTCGGGCAACTGATCGCACTGTACGAACACCAGACCTTCGTCGAAGGCGCACTGTGCGGCATCAACTCGTTCGACCAGTGGGGTGTCGAACTCGGCAAGACTCAGGCGGTGGAACTGCAGACCATCGTGAGTGCGAAGGAAAAGTCGCCGGACTTCGCCGATCTGGACAGCTCGACGGAGTCGCTTGCCCGGTGGTTCAGCACGGCGCGTGGCGACCGACGGTGAATGCGGTTGCGGTCCGGGGGTGGTTGTTGTGGTCCGGTGGATACACTGACCCCTCTCGGGTAGCCATACGCGACGTAACCCGGCCTCGACGTGGCGCTGCGCGACAGTTTCGGCGAAACACCGGTTGTTCGGTCTACTTCTTTCGGTTTTCCCGAACAGCTTCAGCCTATGTGTCGGTGGAATGCGGACATCCCGGCATCTCTCCTGCGCTTCTCCGTCTCTGTCATAGCCTCCCGGGCACGTGACGAGGACGGTCCGCCCATTGCTTCGGCCACCACCTCGGCGCTCCGCCGCGCCCTCTCCGGGGGCGCATGACCCGAGAGGCACACGATGAGTCGCGCAACCGCCGCGGTTGTCGGCTTCCGTCGGACCCGCGAGCAGCGGCCGACATCAGGTATCGCAGGCTGGTCGCTGCGATGGAAGATGGCGATCGTGTTGACCGTTCCTCTCCTGGTTGCGGCGGGACTCGGTGCTCTCCGCGTACAGGAAGGACTCGAGGCGGCCGCGGACTTCACGACGGTCGGCGACCGGGTCCAGATGCTTCCCCTGCTCGTCGAATTGGACGGGGACGCGGCCGTTGTGATGGGAACACTCGCGCAACGCGCGATCACAGTGTCGATGATCGACAACCTCGACGCATCCATCGGGGAAGTGGAACGAGCGAATACGTCGGCCCGGCTCGACGACAACACGGCTTCGCACCTTGCGACCGCCCTCGCCGGTGCGCGAGCGTTGAGTGCACAGGCCAAGCAGGGACCCACGTCGACGGCGGCACTCACCGAACAACTCGCGTCCATCCGCTCCGGTCTGTCGAGCGCGGTGACCGCGATTACCGTGCCGATCGCCGACCCCGAATTGGTCGTCGAGACCGGGCGTCTCGAGGATCTGTGGGCAGCCCAGAAGCAGATCTCCGCCGAGGGCCTGTCGGTCGTCGCATCGACAGCAATTCTCACCGGCGAATCCGATGCCACTCTCGAATCCGAGAGCGTCAATCTTCTGGCCGACCTCCGCACCGAGTCCGCGCTGCTCGACCAGGTCGCGCAACGCTATCCTCCCGGTGACCCGACCATCGAGACTCTCCGAAAAGGCGTGAGCGACCGAATCGCATTGTTACAGAACGCTACTCGCCGTGAGAGCGCCGAGCAGGCACTGACCGGTCTCAAGTATTCGCTGTTCGCCAGCGTCGATGACTACTCCAGCGCAGTCGCCTCGGCGTCCGCAGGTTTGCGGGAGGTGGTCGGGGCCAAGTCGGACGCGTTGCGGGCCAGCGCGTGGCGAGACATGGCGGTGGTCACGACGTTATTGCTCGCCGCGATTCTGCTCGCCGTTATGGTGGCACGATCCCTGCTCGAGCCACTACGCAGACTTCGCCGCGGTGCCCTGCAGGTTGCGCACACAGACCTGCCGGAGGCGGTCGGACGAGTCAAGGCCGGTGCCGCCGCGTCCACGTTGGCAGTCGATCCCATCGACGTGCACACCCAGGAAGAGATCGGCCAGCTTGCTCGCGCCATCGATGACATTCACAGCCAGGCCCTGTTGCTCGCCGGCGAGCAGGCGCAACTGCGGCTGCAGATGAACAACGTCTTCGAAACGCTTGCACGGCGCAGCAGGTCACTGATCGATCTGCAGCTCGAGATGATCGAGCAACTCGAGTTCGAAGAGCGCGACCCCAAGCGCCTCGACAACCTGTTCCGGCTCGACCACCTCGCCACCCGGATGCGCCGCAACGGCGACAACCTGCTGATCCTGGCGGGCAGCGACAACCGGCGTAGCCGCCCGGCACCCATCCCGCTGGGCGATGCCGTGCGGGCGTCGATTTCCGAGGTGGAGGACTACCAGCGCGTTCAGGTCGGCCCGGTACCACCGGTGACGTTGACCGGCACGGCGGGAAGGGATCTCGTGCATATCCTGGCCGAATTGTTCGACAATTCGCTGCACTTCTCGCCGCCGGACACTGCGGTGATGACGACCTGCGCGCGCACCATCGACGGCGGTGTCGTGATCGAGATCGTGGACCGCGGAATCGGCATGTCCGCGACCGACCTGCACGAGGTCAACGACCGCGTCGCCGCGGCGGCCGAGGTCACCCCGGACACTGCACGTCGCATGGGACTCTTCGTCGTCAGCGAACTCAGCAAGAGGCACAACATCACCATCACCTTTCGCCGCACACTCGACCGGTCACGCAACGCGGGAATCACCGTGTCGGTCCACATCTCCGGTGATGTGCTCACCTCGGCACCGACCGCCGAGGTCCAGGACAGCTACGGCGGACGTCCCCCGGGTTCCGGTCAGCAGCCCGCACACACGTCACCGGAGACCCGCGCCCTCCCTGCGACGGTCGAACCAGTCCCCGTCCAGCGACAGCGAGCACGCCAAGAACCGGTACCTCTCGGAGTCGAGGGTGTCGGCGCACCAGCGGGTCCCGTAACAGGTACTCTTCCCCAACGCCGACCCGGGGCGATCGGGATCACTACCGCCGCCCGACCCCCATCCGTGGCAACCCCGGAGAACAGTAAGACTTCCGAAGGGCCCGCGCCGCGACATCGTCTGGACTCCACTCGGACGGCATCCTTCTTCCAGCCTCGGGTGGTTGCCGAGGAGACCCGCGACGACGGGACCGCGCAGACCCCGATCTTCGCCAGTATCGCTCCCCCATGGTTGACCGCCCCCACCAAGACCGACAGCGATGTTCCGCAACAGTGGATCACGCGAGCGGATACCGGGTGGTCTGCTGCCCGCCGGGCCGCGCAGCAGACCCCTGAGCGGGTCACCCGCCACGGGCTGCCACAACGTGTCCCTGGCCAACGCCTGGTCCCCGGCGGTATCGACGAGCCGGACGCCACGTCCAGGCGAGTCCGCACACCCGAAACCATCCGCGCCAGGCTCACGCAACACCAAAGCGGTGTCCGCGCAGGCAGGACGGGCAACTCGCCCCGTCCCGGTCCGCGG
The DNA here is from genome assembly GCF_011603105.1 of Rhodococcus sp. A14. NCBI lineage: Bacteria > Bacillati > Actinomycetota > Actinomycetes > Mycobacteriales > Nocardiaceae > Rhodococcus > Rhodococcus sp. A14. The sequence continues at coordinate 25,270 of NZ_JAAOQS010000006.1, forward strand.
GACCGATGACAACAGGAGGAACCTTCGTGACAAGTCCTGGCACGCTGGGCTGGTTGGTATCGAACTTCGCCCGCGACGTCCCCCGCGTGACGCACGCCGTGCTGGTCTCGGCCGACGGTCTGCTGATGGCCGCAAGCGAGCACCTGCCACTCGACCGAGCCGAACAGCTCGCGGCGGTCACGTCAGGGTTGGCCAGTCTCTCGGCCGGCGTGTCGACCCTGTTCGAGGGCGGTGGTGTCTTGCAGTCGGTCGTCGAGATGCAGCACGGGTATCTGTTGTTGATGAGTGTCGGGGACGGCTCGCAGCTGGCGGCCCTGACCACAGCGGAGTGCGACATCGGACAGGTCGGTTACGAGATGGCGGTCCTGGTCGAACGCGTCGGGTCCGAGGTCGAGGCCAGGCCCCGTTCGGCAGCGCGGTCATGATCCCAGCGGCACTACCGCCGGCCGGTACTCGTGGGCCGAATCCCTTACCTGCGCGTGTCACCTCGGCCAAGATCGTCATCGCCGGCGGATTCGGTGTCGGGAAGACCACGCTGGTCGGATCGGTGTCCGAGATCGTTCCCTTGCGGACCGAGGCGATGGTCACCGACACGAGTACCGGGATCGACAGCGTCACGGCAACCCCGCAGAAGGTCACCACCACCGTCGCGATGGATTTCGGGCGCCTCACGCTGGCAGAGGATTTGATCCTCTATCTGTTCGGAACGCCGGGCCAGCACCGGTTCTGGTTCATGTGGGACGATCTGGTGCGCGGAGCGATCGGAGCGATCGTTCTGATCGACACCCGTCGACTCGACGACAGTTTCGCCACTGTCGACTATTTCGAATCGCGTGGACTTCCCTTTCTGGTGGCGGTCAACGAGTTCGACGAGGCCCCGCGATACCCCCTGGACGACATCCGGGCCGCGTTGGCGGTCACGGCCGACGTGCCGATCATCTACGTTGACGCACGAAGCCGCGCTTCGGTCCGGAACGCCCTTCTCTCGATTTCGGCATATGCCCTGCAGGCGTTGACCAATCCCGTGTCCTTCTGACCACTCGTTCGGTCAGGTCGGCTGTTTCCCCAGGTCGGCGAGATACTCATCCAACTCGGGTGACACGACGGTGCCCGCGCTGTCCTGGAGATGTGTCCGGAGACGTCGTGCCAACCGGCTCACCGCCGGTCCGGCATCGAGCAGAGGCCGGATCAGCCCGAGTCGAGCGCACTGCTCGGCGAGCGGCAGCAGTTCCGCCCGCGCGGTGTCCTCTCGTCCCGCGGCGGCCAAGGTTTCCACTTGCAACAGGGCGGCGTTGAGGAATGCCCGCGGGCGGGCTCGTCGGTCGATCGACTCGACGAGGGCGTGCGCCCTGTCGTATACGGGCCCGAGGTCCTGCACGTGGGGGTGTGAGGCCAGTGTCTCCCGGATCGCCGAGTCCTGCTCCATTTCCGAGGTGAGGACGGCGATGCCGTTGTCCCGGTTGTGGTGGTGGCGACTCTCGCGGTCGAGGTCCGGGGTACGGGACGAAGACTGTCCGATCCCGGCTCGGACTCGTTCGTTGTCGATCCGCGCGGCCAGTCGGGGAAGGCGCAGTTGTTGTGCCAGTCGGGCGCCCTCGTCGAGACGCGACTTTGCCGCGTCGTTTTGTCCGAGCAGGTACTTCAGTCGTGCACCCGTGCCATAGGTGGCCAGCATGAAGTCGACGGTGCCGCCCTCGGCGCCCAAGGTGTGACTGCGGTCGAGGAGACGGTCCGCCTCCGCGAGGTGTCCCTGTTCGTACAGCAGGTCACCGAGTAGGGCTGCGGTGAGCCGGGTGCCGTAGCCGAGACCCTCTTCGGCTGCCAGATCCATGGCGTGCCTGAAGCTGGCCTCCGCGGCCGGTAGATCGAGTTGTTCTCGGGCGGCGACGCCGGCCATGCAGTATCCGTAGATGACGCTGAACGGACCGTTGGAGCGCCGATGGTAGGGAAGCGCCCATTTCTGCCATCGTCGAGCTTCGTCGAAGTCGAATCGGTAGATCGCGTGGAAGGATGCGACGTCGGCGGCTCCGCACAACACCCAGGGTCGCAGTGTGCTCGCGCGTGCAATGCATCCCTCGACTGCCTCGTCGAGTCCGTCGATCTCGTCGTCGAAGACGGTGACGGTGGCTCGGATGAAGGCGGCCTCGACGCACATATCCGCTACCGCGCTGTCGTCGCCTCCGCTGGTCAGTGCGGCCTCCGCGACGGAGAGAAATTGCTCGGCGTCGCGGGGGTGGTGCAGCAGCGCGTGCGCCCAGGCGAGTGCGATCTGCAGTCGGGGGTGATCGGTGGTCTTCTTCGTCGGCAGTTTCGCGGCGAGACCGAGTAGTGTTCCCATTTGCGACCGCTCGAGCAGGTCCATCGCCGCGTTCTCGACGAGTCCGATGGCGTCGTGCTCGTCACCTGCGAGGAGGTAGTGGTCGACTGCCTGGCTGAGAAGATCCCGGCCCGCGAACCATCCGCCTGCTTTCCGGTGGAGTTCGACCACACGATCGGGGTCGTCGCGCGCGAGGCGGCGTTGGAGAAACTCGGCGAACAGGTGGTGATAACGGAACCACTCCCCCTCGTCGTCGAGTCGGCGCAGGAACAGATCACGTGCCTCGACGTCCTCGAGGGCGGCTTGCCCGTCCTGGTCGCCGGTGAGTGCCCGCGCCAGTCCGCCGCAGGTCTTCTCGGTGATCGAGGTGGTGAGCACGAAGTCGAGTGTGTGTCGATCGAGACTGCCGAGGACATTCTCGGCGAGGTACTCGCCGATGGCCCGGTTCCCCCCGGACAGGTGGTCGATCAGCTCGCGGGGGTGCGGGTGATCGCGCAGTGCCAGCGAGACCAGTTGCAGAGCCGCCGCCCACCCATCCGTCGACTGTTCGAGTTCGACGATATCGGGTTCGCCCAGATCGAGACCGGTCCGGTCGACAAGCAGCTGCGTCGACTCTCGGACATCGAACCGCAGTGCTGCGGAATCAATTTCGACGAGCTCGTTGTGCACACTCATCCTGCTGAGCGGAAGGCCGAGCCGGGTGCGGCTGGTGACGATCAGGTGCAGGTGGTGGCAACCGTGTTCGAGTAAGAACGCCAGTGCCGACCGCGTGTCGTCGTTGCTCACGCGGTGCCAGTCATCGATGACGAGGGCCACGTGTTGGTCGGCCGAGTGCAGCTTGTCGATCAACGAGGTCAGCACGTACCGCTCGCGGCCGGCGCCGTGGACTTCGAGTTCGCGTACCAGTTCCCGACCGAAGGCCGGTTGTGCGACGGCGATGGACTCGATCAGGTGGGTGAGGAACCAGATGAGCGTGTTGTCGTCATTGTCGATCGTCAGCCAGGCGGTCGCCACACCGTCACTCCGCAATGCCTCCAGGCGTTGGGCGGCCAGTGTGCTCTTGCCGAATCCCGCGGGTGCATGAATCAGCACCAGGCGCCGGCGACCGCTGCCGCGCAGTCGCTCGAGCAGGTGCGTACGCGCCACCGCTGCCCCCGGTGTAACCGGCGGGCGGTACTTGGTGGAAGCGCTCGGTGGTGGGGGGAGATCTCGACGCGTCCCGTTACTGCGGCGGTATCGAAGATAGTCCGACACACCGACCTTGATCTCGTCCGTGGGTCGGAAGGGACGGTCGTCGTCACCGACGAGTGGAAGCGGAATGTCCGCCATGGCGAGGCCGATGTGTTCGCCCGCCTCTCGCAGCGCCCCGCCCAGGTCCGCAGCGGTCCTGGGGCGTTCAGCCGGGTCCCGGGCCATGGCCGACTCGATCACCTCGCACACGGCCTCGGGAACTCCCTGCTCGCGCAGATCGGGCAACGGCTCGGTGCCGATGCGCAGGAGTTGGGCGAAGACCTGTTCCCCGCGGCGTCGGGCATAGGCCGGCCGGCCGGCGAGTGCGGTGAACAGTGTCGCACCGAGTCCGTAGACGTCGGTCACGGTGGACGCGTCGGCGCCGCTGAGCAGTTCCGGAGCGGTGTAGGCGGGGGATCCGGCGACCAGGCCCTGCGTGGTCTCCTCACCTCCGGTGATGCGGGCGATGCCGAAGTCGGTCAATTGCGGTTCAGCGTATTCGGTCAGCAGGATGTTGGCCGGTTTGACGTCGCGATGCAGCACTCCCCCGCGGTGCGCGGTTTCGAGGGCGCCGGCGAGTTTGACGCCGACGGCCAGTGTCTCGGCGGTCGTCAAGGCACCGTGGTGGGTGATCCAGGAGTCCAGGGAGTCGCGGCGGTGGAACGGCATCACGATGTAGGGGCGTCCGGTGTAGGTGATGCCGGCTTGCAGGACGTGGACGATGTTCGGGTGCCCGGACAGTCTCCCCATGGCCTGCTGCTCGCGCAGAAAACGTGCGCGATCCATGTGGTCCGGATCGGGGCTGAGCACCTTGACGGCAACCAACCGGTCGAGCGCTGGTTGGCGGCATCGGTACACGATGCCGAACCCGCCGCGGCCGGCGATGCTGGCGTCCTCGAAGCCTTCGGCCGCCAGCTCCGCGACGATGTCCGCATCGACCTGGCGTTGGGTGTTGTCGGTGGGGTCGTCCGGCATGGCTGGCCCTCAGCGCGCCGTGACCGGTTCGTCGATGCGCCGCGCCCCGGCTGACCAGCTCCTGCCCATGGGGTCTCCTCGCGATGCGACTACCCCATTCTAGATACCGCCGACCTCGCTGGCGCCGAAAAACGCCTGGTGATGCCGAGAGATAGCGATGCGGCAGTATGCGCACCCGAGGACAACCGCGGCGGTTCCGGTGACGCCGTAGGCACAGTCCGGAGAACGAAGACCGTCGTGCGACAACGACGCGGACACATCCGACCTGCACAGAAGGCTGAGCTGGAGCAGTGTGGTTCCGCTGAGCACCAGGTATGGCCCCATAATCCGTCGCGGGGGGATTCGGGCGGACACTACTACGAAGGTGAGCAGGCTGAACACCACCAGACCGAGGCTGATCAGTCGGCCGGTCGTGACCGTGCCGAGCAGTCCCGCCGCTGCCGCGGCGGATGCAAATGCCGTGCAGATCACCTGGGCCGGCGACCAGGTTGGCGGAATCAGTCGATCCGGAACGTCGTGTGCTTCCACTGTCTGGTCCCTCCCGGCGCGATAGAGGTCGTAGGTCTGGTCACGCTACGAAGGTGGTCCGGTGATCGGCACGCCCGAGTGGCTTTGCCGGCTTTTTCGGTGTGATTGGGCGCAGTTGTCCTGGATAGCCGAATCCAGGCCCGAGATGTCGGAGCAACGACACAGAGTGTGTGGCATGCAACACTCTTCGGTAGTTCTGATGAGCGGCTGCGGTTCGCAGCGGCGAGCGCCCTCGGAGTACCGCCGCGTGGCGGTGCTCGGTGGTTATGGGGGACGGGACTTCGTCGAAAGCCTCGCCGATCGGTGCGGGGGCGGGTTGACGGTCGACGTTGTGGTGTCGAACCTCGCCGAGTCCGACCTGCGGTGCCACGGCGTGCCGCGCGCGGATGTTCGCACCCTCGTCGTTCCGGATGTGAGGTCGATCAGTCGGGGTGATCTGATCGCCCGATATGACGCCGTGGTGTATGGGTTCGAGTCGTTCCGTGAGCGTGTGTTGCCGATTTCCGGCGCCGAGTTGCCCGGCAGTGTGTGGGCCGGTGATATCGCCAATGATGCTGCGCAGCTGATGGTGTGGGAGCAGGCGGTGGTGGTCGGCTCGGGTGAGCGGGCGTGCGCCGCAGTCCGAGGTCTCGCCCGGGCAGCGGAGCGCGGCGCTGCCCGCGACATCCTCGTACTCGGCGGTGCCTCGCGTAACCACCGGACCGTGGTCGACGACGTGCCTACTCGTTTGGACGGAGTCTCGATCACCGTACGCAGCCACGACCAGTTGCTGGGTATCCGAGGACGCGACCGCGTGGAGGAGGTACTTGCCGGCGCCCTCGACGGGGCCACACGACGTCGTCCGGCTCAGCTGGTGGTCAATGCGACCGGCGAGCTTCCAGCGGTGCTGGCGGGGCTGCGAGTGAACTCCTCCGGACTCATCGCGAACGAAGCGGGTTGTGTCTCGGTGACCTGGCACGAATTCGTTCTCGGACCGTTGCAGCATCCGGGGGTGTCAGGCGGCGCAGACGCGGTGACCCCGAGGATGCTGGCACGCACGGTCGCCGAGCGACTCGGCGACTGCCGCGGCCCCTGGTCCGCGGTCGACCCGTTCGAGTGGCTCGAGTTCCGGCATGGTGCAGGGAAGATCGCTGCACCCACGCGACGGCATTCCGCACTCGCGAGCTGAACTGGCCAGAATGCGACGCCAGCAAGTCCGATTTACGCAAAACCCTCGGCATGTGCCGGTCACCGGCACATTCGGTTGGACCTGCGTGTGAGCTGCCACACATACTCGGGATGCGACGGCACCCCATGCGGTCGTGACAGTGAAAGGAAATGTTGTGGCGCCTCTCCAAACGGTTCAGAAGATCGGTCCCGTGCTGGATTTGTTCACCGTGTCCCGTCCTGAATGGGGTGCGTCCGAAGTCGCCGAGGCCATCAACGTGCCACGCTCGAGCGCACACGCACTGCTGTCTTCTCTGGTCGAGACCGGTCTGTTGCAGTGCCGTAACCGCGGCCGCTACCGCATCGGCTGGCGGGTGGTGGAGCTGAGTCAGACACTCAAGGGCACCGTCGACGTCCGCTCCTGCGCCTCCCCGATTCTGCAGGATCTGGCGCACAAGTACGGCGAGACCACCCACCTGGCTGTCATGGAGCGGTATCGGGTGCTCTACGTCGACAAGGTGCTCGGCAACCATGTCATCAACGTCGCCGGCGCCCGGGTCGGTGCCCACCTCGAACCGCACTGCAGCGCAGTCGGCAAAGTTCTTCTCGCTCAGTGCGACCCCGGTGAAGTCGAACGCAACATCACCAACAAGCCACTGCGGCGACTGACCCCGTCAACGATCATCAACCCGGCCTCCCTGGCACAGGAGTTGCGGTCGGTGCTGCGGTCCGGGTGCGCCTTCGACGCCGGCGAGGCGGTCCAGGAAGTTCACTGTGTCGCGGCCCCTGTCCGGGACGAGATGGGACTGGTGGTCGCGGCGGTGAGCATGAGCGTGCCGGCCAGCCGGTTCGTGCCGGCTCAGGCCGAGTTCAAGAGTGCGGTTATCGCTGCCGGCGCCGAGATCTCCCGGGCGATCGCGAACTCCACGGACCCCGTGGTGCGCACCGAGCGCGACGATCCGACGGTCGCGGCGGCGAGCTGACCTATCTCAGCCCGACCGCATCGACAGGTACCGCGACAAACTCAGGGCGGCGGTCCGCACGGCGGCGGCCGAATGGTCGAGGTTGATGCGAGTGTGCCACCCGGACACCGAGATTCCGGCTACGACCTGGCCTCTGAGCCCGAAGACCGGGCTGGCCACACACGCGACCCCGGCCCGCGATTCCTCCAGGTCGTAGGCCACTCCGCGCTCGCGGATTCGGGCCAGTTCGGCGGTGAACAGCCCTGGGGTGATGATGGTCCGTTCGCTGAGCCGGGGCAGGCCCGTGTCAAGGATGTGCTCGACGACGGTCTGGTCGGAGAAGGCGAGGATGGCCTTGCCGATTCCGGTGCCGTGTGCGGGCCACCGGCCACCCATCCGGGTCGGCAGGGGTGGGGAGTTCGGGCTGTGCAGCACCTCGAGGTACACCACGCAGTCATCGTCGAGCACCGCGAAGTGGACGGAGTGGCCCGTCGCCTCCTGCAGGTCGGCCATGAACGGGCGGGCCGCCTCGCGGAGGTCGCGTTGGCGGGGAACGTGCTGACCGAGTTCGAACAGTTTGAGCCCGAGCCGGTAGCGGGTGCCCTCGCGCTCGAGCAGTTTCACCGCATGCAGCGCCTTGAGCATTCGCTGCACGCTGGACTTGGGCAGGCCGCAGCGGCGGGCGATCTCCGAGACACCGAGGGCGGTGTCGGCGGCGCCGAGGGTGTCGAGCACCGCGACCGCACGGACGATGGAACCGGCGTCGCCGGCGGGGATCCTCCCGGAGGTTCTGTGCCGTTCATCGGCACAATCGTCTTGCATAACGGCCCATAGTGCCCGAGGGTGGGAGTTCAGTGCAACAGGTCACATCCCCCGCGAGCTGCGACAAGCGACGCGGGGCGCTTCCGAGGAAAGCCCGAGGTCTTCATGTCTTCCGACCAGGTACAAGGCGCCGCGCAGCGGCTGCTGGAGGCGTACCGCAGCGGTACGCCGATCGATCCGCTGACACCCGAGTTCGCGCCGGCGGAATTGTCTACCGCCTATCGCATTGCGCAGGCACAGGTCGAGCAGTGGGAGAAGGACGGGGACACCGTCAAGGGGCACAAGGTCGGGCTCGCGTCCGCCGCGATCCAACGGCAGATGGGGGTGGATCAGCCTGACTTCGGCCACCTGACGGCGAGCATGTTCCACCTCGAGCACCAGCCTATTCCGGCCGCGACCTACATCCAGCCGCGGATCGAGCCGGAGACCGCGTTCGTCCTCGGCCGGCCGCTGACCGGGCCGGGAGTCACTATCGCGGACGCTGTCCGGGCCGTGGAGTTCGTCCTTCCCGCCCTCGAGATCGTCGACTCCCGGATCCGGGACTGGAAGATCGGCATCTTCGACACCATCGCCGACAACGCCTCCTCCGGTGGGGTCGTCCTCGGGAGTCGTCCGGTGCTGCTGCGGGACGTCGATCTGCGCCTGACCGGCTGCACACTGCACATCAATGGCGAGCTGGTGGCGACCGGCGCCGGTGGCGCGGTGCTCGGCTCCCCGCTGAATTCGCTGGTGTGGCTGGCCAACACAGTCGGCCCGCTCGGGGTGACCCTCGAACCCGGCCACGTGGTGCTGCCGGGGTCGATGACCAAGGCCTTCCCCATTTCGCCGGGCGATTCCATCGTGGCCAACATGAGCGGACTCGGCAGCGTGTCCGCCATCCTCGGAGAGCGAGCAGAACAGTGACCAGCAACCAGCAGACCAGCGAACAGCGCTGGAGCGCCGGCCGCATCGCCGACATCCTTCTCGACGCCGAGGCCACCACCACCTCACGGACCTCGCTGTCCGCCGAGTGGCCCGGCCTCACATTGCCCGTGGCCTACCAGGCGCAGGACATCGCCCTCGCCGCCCGCAAGGCCCGCGGCGAGCTCGTCACCGGGATCAAGCTGGGGCTGACCTCCCGGGCGAAACAGCGGCAGATGGGGGTCGACGCTCCCTCCGTGGCCTGGCTGACCGATGTCATGGCGTTACCCGCCGGTGACCCGGTCCCCCGCAACCGCCTGATCCACCCGCGCGCGGAGCCGGAAATCGCGTTCGTGATGGGCCGTCGGCTGGCCGGACCCGGAGTCACCGCAGCCCAGGCGTTGACGGCGGTCGATCATGTATTCGGGGCGACCGAGATCATCGACAGCCGCTACGCCGGGTTCAAGTTCACCCTCGAAGACGCTGTCGCAGACAATAACTCGTCCGGCGTGTACGTCACCGGACCGGTGCTGCGGCGACCTGAGGATCTCGACCTCGCCCTCGAGGCGTGCTTGCTCGAGATCGACGGACAGATCGTCGACACCGCGACCGGCGCCGCCGTGCAGGGTCACCCGGCCGAAGCACTCGCGTTCGCGGCCAACACGCTGGCCGAGCGGGGGCACGCCATCGAAGCCGGATGGGTCGTGCTGACAGGCGGAATGACGGACGCCGTCGCGGTCGAACCGGGCGCTCGCGTCGCCGCCCACTTCACCTCGCTCGGTTCGATCACCATTTCGGGAGGATAACCGCATGCCGTTCATCGACGTGACCATCGGACTGGGCCGTTCCCCGGAGCAGATCCGGTCACTGATCCACGAATTGACAGAGGCCGCGCACCGGGCGATCGAGGCGCCGAAGGAGAACATTCGGGTCGTGGTCCGCGAAGTCCCGGAGACGCACTGGGCCGCCGGTGATGTGACCATCGCCGAACGGCGCGCGGCACCCTGATCGGAGTGGCTGGACAATGCTGATCGCCGGACGGGCGTCGATCAGCATTGCCGACACTGCGTTGTCCGCGGCGGCCGGGAACCGTAGACCAGTAGAGACACCACCGTCTTTCCTCTGGGAGCCCCCGTGACCACAATTCATGCCGTCGACGCTGACACCGACCTCGACATCTTCGATCCTCCGCGCATCGCCGACCGGCTTTACCACGACCTGCTCTCCCCACCCGAAGTCCAGCAGGTTCGGCGGCGGGTACGACGGATCGCCGCGGACACCATCGCCCCGATCGCGAGCCGCATTGCCCGCGGCGACGAACGGATCGACGGCTTCCCCCGCGACGCCTTCGACTCGCTCGCCTCGGCCGGAGTGTTCCGGATCCCCTTCGACGGCGACGTCGGCGGCGACGACCTCACCCACCGCGCCACTGCGACCGCCGTCGCGGTCGAGGAACTCGCGTACTACTCCAACAGCGTCGCCGCGATCTTCGACGTGCACTGCATCCTCGCCGGCAACGCCGTCAATCAGGGCACCGCCGCGCAGCGGCAACGTTGGCTCGCCCCAGTGGTCGCCGGTGAGATCGTCGGATCGTTCGCCACCAGTGAGCCCGGTGCCTCGAGCGACCTGTCCCCGGCCGCCGTCACCACCGAGGCCACCCCGACGGCCACCGGCTGGGTGCTGCACGGCCGCAAGCGGTGGATCACCAACTCCGCCGTCGCCTCGTTCGTGGTGGTACTCGCCCGCACCGGCAATCGGCTCAGCACCTTCATCGTGCCCACCGATACTCCGGGCGTCACCATCGGCACCCCGGACCGCAAGCTCGGCAACAAGGGACAAATCACCGCGGACGTCATCCTCGACCAGGTGCACCTCGACGCCGAGGCGCTGCTCGGCGAGGAGGGCGGCGGACTCAAGATCGCGTTGCAGACCCTCACCTACGGCCGGATCGGTATCGCCGCGGCCGGGGTCGGAATGGCCCAGGCGGCGTTCGACCACACCGCTCAGCACCTCGCTCGGCGACACGCATTCGGCGGACCACTAGCGAGCAAACAGCACTGGCAGTTCCTGATGGCGGACCGGGCAACGGCCATCGAAGCCGCCCGCGACCTGTACCTCAAGGCGGCGCTGCGGCTCGACTCCGGGATTGCCTTTCCCGAACCGGAGGCCGCGATGGCCAAACTGCGCGGGACCGAGATCTCCGTCGACATGGCCCGCGACGCCGTGCAGGCCTTCGGCGGGCTCGGATTCACCCAGTCCCTCGGCGCGGACGACACCGACGGACCGGTAGAGGCGTTCTACCGTGACAGCAAGATCGGCGAGATCTACGAGGGCGCGAACGAGGTCCAGAAGTGGGTGCTCGCCCGGCAGATCTTCGGACGCGAGATCACCGGCTGACCACGACCCGACGGTGCCGACCCCGGTCGGCATCGTCGAGGTCGCATCCGAACATACCTGGGCGACTCCGACAATCGGTGCCGAGTGAACCCGACGCCCCTCCACCGGGAACGAGGGTGCTGGTGTAGTCGCCACGGCGTCGGCCGGGTGAGGTCACATCTCGGTGTAGTCGGTACCCGGTCGCGGGCTTCCTCACCTCACGGTGTGCGAGCGAGCCTTCAACTGCGGAGGTGGGCGTTCAGAAACGCCGCGGTGATGCCGAGGTGGTCCGCCTGGTCGAACTCAGGGCCCTCGTGACCGGCACCGCCAAGGACGAGAAGGGTCGAGCGTGCGCCGGTACTGACGAGCGCATCATGCAGCGCGTGACTCTGTGCGGACAGCGTGATCCGGTCGCGGTCTCCGTGCGCGATCAGGAAGGGCGGCGCAAGCGCCGTCACCCGGCTGAGCGGGCTGGCGTTCCAGGAGGCATCCGACGGTGACGAGACCTCGGCTTCCCCCAGCAGGGCGCTCTCGAATGGGGGTGGCAGAAGGTGACTTTCGATCCAACTTCGTCCGGCGTTGGCGGCGAGATCGGACGGGCCGAACCAGTGGACGACAGCGTCGACGCGGCTGGACTGATCCAGATCGTCGCCGACAACTCCTTCAAGTTCCACATCTCCGTGGGTCAGACCGACCATCGTGGCCAGATAGGCACCCGCTGACGCTCCCCACGCCCCGATTCGCTCGGTGGACAGCCCCAGCTCCGTTCCGTGCGCACGTAACCACCGCACGACCGCCTTGACGTCGTGAATGGGATTCGGGTACGAGCCGTGGGGCGCAAGCCGATAGTTCGCGGAGACGACGGCGATACCGTACGAAGCCAGCCGGGACAGACGCTCGTCGGCACCGTCCTTTTTGTCACCGAGCTGCCACCCTCCGCCGTGCAGGTAGATCACTGCCGGCGGATTGTCGATCTCGGGCCGGTACACATCGACGGCGATCTCGAAACCGTCCACTTCGGCGACTCGCAGATTGGATCGCACTCGCACATCGTTCATGAAGGCCCTTCCAGGGTCAGGTCGGCAACTCGCACACCGAGTCCCTCACAACGCGATCGGATACTCGATGTCTGCCTGCTGGGTCTCTATTTCACGCCCGCCGCCGCTCGCTCTCGCCAGGTCTCTCGTTTAACCGACTCGACCGCCGCTCGAGAAGGGGTGCTGTTCGGTTATTCCGACCATGCACGCCCGCACCCGGGTTTCAGTGGTTACCTCGAGGAGGACTTCGGTGAAGTACGCGCGCAGAACGCCACGCGCGGTATGCCACCGCGTTGACAACGCACCAAGTTCTGTCCCTATAGGCAGATATGAGCGAGAGGCACACAATGAGTCGCAAGAGCGCCGCGATTATCGGCTCCGGCAACATCGGTACAGACTTGATGTACAAGCTGCTGCGGTCGCAGACGATCGAACCCCGATACATGATCGGTATCGACCCGGACAGCGAAGGATTGGCCCGGGCCCGACAGGAAGGCCTCGAAGCCTCCGCCGGCGGACTCGACTGGCTGCTCGCTCAGCCGGAACTGCCGGACTTCGTCTTCGAAGCGACCTCGGCGAAGATCCACGCCGCCGCGGCGCCCCGCTACGCCGAGGCCGGGATCACCGCGATCGACCTCACCCCGGCCTCCGTCGGCCCGTATGTGGTCCCCGCGGTCAACCTCGACGCGCACCTGAGCGCCCCCAACGTGAACATGGTCAGCTGCGCCGGCCAGGCCACCATCCCCATCCTCTACGCCATCAACGAGGTCGCCGACGCCTCCTACGGCGAGATCGTCGCCGCCATCGCCTCCCACAGCGCCGGTCCCGGCACCCGCCAGAACCTCAGCGAATTCAGCGAAAAGACCGGGAAGGCCCTCGCCCAGGTGGCCGGCGCCGACCATGCCAAGGCGATCTCGGTGATCAACCCGGCCGAGCCGCCGATGAACATGCGCGACACCGTCTACGCCAAGGTCCGCAACCCCGACCCGGCCGCCATCGAGCGTGCCGTCATCGACATGGTCGCCAAGGTCCAGCAGTACGTCCCCGGCTACTCGCTACGTCTGGTCGACGTCGACGGCGACCTGGTCACCGTCATGCTCGAGGTCGTCGGCGCCGGCGACTACCTGCCCACCTACGCCGGCAACCTCGACATCATCACCGCCGCCGCCGTCCAGGTCGCCGACGTCATGGCCCAGCAGAACCTCGTCCAGGGAGCAGCACAGTGAGTAAGAAAGTCACGATCGTCGACACCACCCTGCGCGACGGCATGTCCTCCGTCTCGCACCAGTTCACCCCGCAGAACGTGACCGACATCGCCCGCGGGCTCGACAAGGCCGGAGTGTCGACCATCGAGGTCGCGCACGGGATCGGTCTCGGCGCCTCGTCCATCCAGTACGGGTTCGCCGCCGCCACCGACCCGGACTACGTCCGCGCCGCCGTCGACGCCGTCGAGAACGCCGACATCGCCGCCCTGTACGTCCCCGGCATCGCGACCCTCGCCGAACTGCAGAAAGCCATCGACGCCGGCATCAAGACCGTCCGCATCGCGGTGCACTGCACCGAGGCCGACTGCGGGCAGCAACCCGTCGAGTGGGCCAAAGAACAGGGCCTGAACGTGATGACGTTCCTGATGATGAGCCACAAACTCGAAGCCGAGCCGCTGGCCGAGCAGGCCGCCAAACTCGACTCCTACGGCGCCGACGTCGTCTACGTCGTCGACTCCGCCGGCGCTATGGTGCCCCGGCACGCCGGAGACCGGGTCGCCGCCCTGCGGCAGGCGATCACCGCGGACATCGGGTTCCACGCCCACAACAACCTCGGCGTCGGCATCGCGAATGCGCTCACCGCCGCCGAAAACGGGGCTACCTTCATCGACGGGTCCCTGCGCGGGCTCGGCGCGAGTGCCGGCAACGCGCAGACCGAGGTCCTCGCCGCCGCCTTCGAACGGGCGGGCTGGGACACCGGGGTCGACCTGTTCCCGCTGATCGACACCGCCGAACACGTCGTCGCACCGCTGATGAAAGAACCGCAGATCGTCGACGAGACCGCCCTGATCCTCGGCTACGCCGGTGTGTACTCCACGTTCTTCCACCCCACCAAGCGGGCCGCCAAGAAGTTCGGAGTCCCCGCCCGCGACATCCTCATGGAACTCGGACGTCGCGGGGTCATCGGCGGTCAGGAAGACATGATCATCGACGTCGCCTCCGAACTCGCCGGCCGCACCTACGAGACCCCGGCACTGGCTCGTTTATGACATGGCCCATGGCAAACACCGGTCGTAGGCTCGTAGGTCACAGGAGCCGGAATATGACACCGCACATCGCTGCGCCGACGGCAGGTCGAGAAATCAACGCCGTCCCGACCTGATCCCACAGGAGAAGACATGACTGCAGTACCCGGAATAAGCGACGTCAAACACCTCATCGGTGGTGACTGGCGTCCCGCCTCGGACGGTGCGACGTTCGAAACCCGCGACCCGCACGACGACTCGCTTCTCGGCAACGTTGCCCGAGGAACTGCCGCCGACGGCGCCGACGCCATCACCGCGGCGCGCAAGGCGTTCGACGAAGGTCCCTGGCCGCGGATGTCGCCGAAAGAACGGGCGAAGATCCTGCACGCCGTCGCCGACAAGGTCGACGAACATCGTGAGGAACTGTCCCTGCTCGAAACGCGGGACGGCGGCAAGGGAATCAACCAGGCACAGCACGCCGAGATCCCCCGAGTCGCGCACAACCTTCGGTTCTTCGCCGACTACGTGGCGATGGCCGCCAACGAGGCGTACCCGGACGGCGACCTACTGTCCTACACCCTGTATCCACCGGCCGGTGTCGTCTCCGCGATCAGCCCCTGGAATGCACCCTTGATGCTCGCGACGTGGAAGATTGCACCCGCGTTGGCGTTCGGCAACACCACGGTCCTCAAACCCGCACCCCAGACACCACTGACCGCCAACCGGTTCGCGCAACTCGCCCTCGAAGCCGGCCTGCCCGAGGGCGTGCTCAATGTGGTGCACGGATTCGGCGGCGAGGCCGTCGCAGGCCCGCTCACCTCGGATCCACGTGTCGATCGGATCACCTTCACCGGTTCGAGCGCCACCGGGGTGAGGATTCTGCAAGCAGCCGCACCCAACCACACCCCCGTGTCCGCGGAAATGGGCGGCAAGTCCGCGAACATCGTCTTCGCCGACGCCGACCTCGACGTGGCTGTGCCGATGTCGATCCGGGCGATCTTCGGCGGCAACGGGCAGGTGTGCCTGTCCGGGTCGCGTCTGCTGGTACAGAATTCGATCATGGGCGAGTTCCTCGACCGGTTCACCGAGGAGGCGAAGAAACTCACTGTCGGAGACCCGAAAGACCCGGCCAACTTCCTCGGCCCGCTGATCGAGCAGAAGCACCTCGAGAAGGTGCACGGCTACGTCGAACTGGCGCAGGAGGAGGGCGGCAAGGTCGTCACCGGTGGGTCGCGGCTCACCGACGATGCGCGGGCGAAAGGATTCTACTACCCGCCGACGGTGATCACCGGGCTCACCAACGACTCGCGCACCGCGCGCGAGGAAATCTTCGGTCCCGTCGAGACCGTGCTCGGATTCGACACCGAAGACGAGGCACTGCGCATCGCCAACGACTCGCCGTACGGTCTGGCAGGAATTCTGTTCACCGACAACCTCAACCGCGCGCACCGCATGGCGGCACGGTGGAAGGCCGGCACGGTGTGGATCAACACGTTCTTCGAACGTGACCTTCGGTTGCCGTTCGGTGGTGAAGGCAGCAGCGGTCTCGGCCGTGAGGGCGGCCAGTACTCCCGCGAATTCTTCACCGAGCCACGGGCCGTCACCATCCGCCTGCGAAGCTGATCACCTGTCGACCACGTGCGGCCGGAGCGGAATCCCACCGCTCCGGCCGCACGTCTTTCCCCGAGGAGAGCCCTGCCGTGACTACACCCGATCTGTGCGTCGTCGTCGGCGCGACCGGTGCGATGGGCACCGATATCACCCTGCGCTTGGCCCGCCGCGGGCTGCGCGTCCTCGCGGTCGCCCGCAGCGGCGACGACCTCGAGAAACTTACCGCAGCCGACGAGCGCATCATTCCCTGCATTGCTGACATCGCCGACGACAGCGCGATCGAATCGATCTCCGCGCAGGTAGATTCGCCTGTGCGTATGGCGCTGTTCGCCGCCGGCCTGCCGGTGCGAGGATCCGCCGACACCATCCAACCCGGCGACCTGGCCATGGCGACGAACATCAAGGTGGGCGGTCTCGTCCGTCTGTTGCACGCGGTCCGCGGCCATCTCGTGGACGGTTCCCGCTTCGTCACCATCGCCGGCTCCCTGGGTCTCGAACCCGGTCCGCTCGATGCCGTGCCCGGTACGGCGAACGCGGCCGTCCTCAACCTGATGCGCCAACTCAGTGCACTGTACGGGCCCAGAGGCGTCACCACACATACGATCGCGCCCGGACCGGTGGACACGCCACGGCTCCGTGCCTTCATCGACACCGAGGCCACGGAAACCGGACGGGATCCGGAACAGATCTGGGAGCGGTACCGCGCCAAGACCACCCTCGGACGGTTGCCCACCCTGGAAGAGATCGGCTGGGTCGTCGAAACGCTGCTCGCTCCCGAGGCCGCGGTCCTGCACGGCTCGGTGATCAATGTCGACGCCGGAACCCGCCACGGAATCGCCTGACCACCACCCACTGAAAGGACCCGCAACCCATGCCTGTCGCACACTTTCATCTCGCCGACGGCGCCTACCCCGCCGAGCAGCACCGAGAACTGCTCACCGCGGCGAGTCGGTGCTATTCCGAGGCCCTCGACTCCCCGATTGAACGGGTCCGCGTCTTCATCGTCCGCTACCGTCCCGACGATGTCGCGGTCGCGGGGACCACCGTTGCAGAGGGTGCCCCTGCAGCGCCGTACTTCACGGCGATCGTGCTCGCCGGCCGCCCCGCCCGTCAGCGACAGGAACTTGCCGTGCGGTTCACCGATCTGATCGTCGATGTTCTCGGCGCCCAGCGCTCGCTCGTGCGGGGGCAGGTCATCGAGGTGGACCCGGCGAACTGGACGATCGCGGGTAACCCTGCCGCTACGATCCGCGCCGGGGAGATCGCTAGGCGCGCCGGCGGGGCGCAGACTCCGAACTAGCCGATCTCCCACCCTGCCCGAGCGGCGAGACGGTCATCGGCGCCGAACACGAGGTGATCGATTTCGCGGGTCGCCTCCACCGCCTGCACCGCCTGCGAATGGAGCGCCTGGGTACGGCAGTGCTGTACCCAGGCGCTCCGCATGGCTCAGGAGACTGACCGTTGCGGGCCGAATTACCAGGTCGGTCGGATCTTCCGGCCCTCTGCATGGCCCCATCTCGGGTGGCTAGCGGACTGGCGTCTCCTCGTGTGAGACGGGCGCCAGGGCGGCCGGACGTGGACCGCGGCGGAGGAAGCCGGCTGCGAGCGCCAGCACTCCCAGCACCAGCAGGACGAGGGGTGCGATCACGCTGATCAGATTGAGCTGAGTACTTGTTTTCTCCGCTGCCGCCGCGGCATCCGCGATCGACTGGTCGGTGAGCGCGGTGTCGATCGACATGACCGGCGTGAGGGGAAGCAACCGGCCGTTGACGTCGATGTTGGCGATGATCTGCTGGCTGAGGTTCGCGTCGATCGGCGTGCCCAGGGTTTGGTCCGCGGCGAGGTTGATCCGGGTGACCGCGGTGTAGCTGAACGGGACGGGATCGGGAAGCTGCTCGAGTGCGCCACCGAGGCTTTGCTGCACGTCCGGCGGCAGCAGTGGCGTAAGAGAGCTGACCAGCGCCTTGGGCAGTGCTGGCGGTAGCGTGCCCGCTATGGCGGGATCGCTCAGCGCCCCCTTTGCCTCGACGGTGTAGTTGAGAACGTCACGCCCGGACACTGTGCCCGAGTCGACGTACGTCATGGGGACTGTCGTCTTCGTGGCTGAATCGTAGTAGCGGTAACTCGCCGACGGGTCGGGGTGCAGTGGCAGGGCGATGGTCATTCCGCTGTGTGGTTCCACACCGTCTTGCGGTTGCCCGGTCGCCGCGTCCATCGTCTTTCGATCGACGGCGTAGGCGTGGTTGGACGGGACCGCCTGGCCGGCCACCTCGAGGGTGACGTCGTCGTGTGCCACTGCGGTGTCACCATCGGTGCTGGATACGTAGATGTGACGGTTGATGGTCACGGGAACACCCGAGGCAATGACGTTGGGGATGTCCCCGGCTTGTAGCGCTTGAGCATTGAGCAATGTGCCGGTGCCTTCGTACACCGGGTTGACGTCGAGGTCACCGGGCAGCTTCGAGAGTGAGGGCACCAGCACGAACCGTAGAAGGGCTGCTAGGGCGATGAACGCTACTCCTAGTGCCACAATAATTTTCGAAGATCGTCTGACAAGCATCGACCGTTCCTTCGTGTACTCGTTCGGTAGATGAGGGGCGTATTCAAGAAGGCGTTGGACGGACGCGGCAAACACGTGCGACCCCATTCGATCGTGTTGCAGCTGCGGACCGCGTTCTGTCGGTACGCCGGGATACCTCACCCGTGATGGTCACCGCGGAACACTGCCGAGGATCATCCGATGTCGTCCAGGGTCGTTCGCATATTCCGATCAAATCGGCACAGCGCGACAGCCATTGCTGTGATGCCGGACACAACAACCCGATGTTTGTGATCGAGCGAACAGCGGTCAGGCGTACATGCCCGATCGTTTCCACGGTGCGAACAACCGGGGCCCTTACCGATGCTGTTGTTCCGATATCCCGACTCAGGCACTTCCCGCCCGGTTCGCACCGCACACTGAGCGACCGGTAGCTAGGTAATCCTGAGTTCGCCAGTGAGGGGAGGCCGTTCGTGGACAGGTTCGATACAGCGATCATCGAGTTCGCGTGCCAGTGGTTGCCGTACGGCACCCCACCATCCGACGAGCTCATCACCCGGTTCGGAATGACGACTGGGAGGTACGAACAACAGCTCGCGCGGATCCTCGACGACTATCCATTCCAGTTGCCTGTCGAAGACAGACGACGACTCTGGCTGCAGTTGGCCGAAACCCGACAATACCCATAGCGGCAGGGGCCCCGATCCCCCGACGAATCCCTCATCCAATCCATTTGAAAGAACAGGTTTTCCATGAATTCTGTTGAACCGATCGTCGTTGTCGACGGCGCGAGGACCCCGATCGGCAGCTTCGGTGGCGCGTTCAAGGACGTGCCCGCCCACGAACTCGGTGCCACCGCCGTCAAGGCCGCGCTGGAGCGTGCCGGCGTGCCGGGCGGCGATATCGACGAGGTGGTGATGGGCTGCATCGGTCAGGTCGGACCGGACGCCTACAACGCCCGCCGCGTCGCCCTGGCCGCCGGACTTCCCGAGAAGACCCCCGCATATACCGTCAACCGGCTGTGCGGGTCCGGTCTGCAGGCGGTGTGGTCGGCGGCGCAGCAGATGCGCTGGGGTGGGGTGGACTTCGCCCTCGCCGGCGGCGACGAGAGCATGTCGCGGATGCCGTTCTACGACTTCTCCGCCCGCTCCGGCTACAAGCTCGGCGACCGCACGCTCGTCGACGGCACGGTCGCGATTCTGACCGACCCGTTCGGTGGGGTGCACATGGGCCGCACCGCGGAGGCCGTCGCCCGCAAGTACGACGTGAGCCGCCGGCAGCAGGACGAGTTCGCCGTCGAATCCCAGCGCCGCGCCGCCTCGGAGGCCGCGAAGGCCGCGTTCGCCGAGGAAATCACCCCGGTCGAGATCGGGGGCCGCCGCCCGAAGACGATCGACGTCGACGAGCACCCCAAGCCCGACACCACCCTCGAGACCCTGGCGAAGCTGCGGCCGGCGTTCGAGGAGGGCGGCTCGGTGACCGCGGGCAACGCGTCCGGGATCAACGACGGCGCGGCGGCCCTGGTGCTGGCGACGCAGTCCGCCGCGCAGGAGAAGGGTCTGACCGGGCTGGTCACGCTGGAGGCCGTCGCGACCGCGGCGATGGACCCGGGCCTGATGGGGTACGCCCCCGTTTTGGCGCTGGCGAACCTGTTCGAGCAGACCGGCACCACCCCCGGCGACATCGACGTGATCGAGCTGAACGAGGCGTTCGCGTCGCAGGCGGTCGCGGTGATCCGGGACGCGAAGCTGAATCCGGAGAAGACCAACCCGTACGGCGGCGCGATCGCGCTGGGTCACCCGGTCGGCGCGACCGGAGCCATCCTGAGCCTGCGCCTCGCGAAGGACCTCGTGCGCCGCGACCTCGAACTCGGCATCGTCACCATGTGCATCGGCGGCGGCCAGGCCCTCGCCGCACTCTTCCGGCGCATCTAGAACCAGTGCGGGAGGGCATACGCCCCCGAACTCCTGAGCGCGAGGATACGGGCCACGGACTTCAATCCGCGATGGGCGATGGGCGGAGAAACCTCGGCGAGGCGCGCGAGCGCCTCAGCCCTTCCTCGCCCGCGTAGCGAACTCGGTGGACAACCGGAACCAGGCTCGGCTGTACGCGCGGACTGCTGTTGCGAGTGGGGTGATCTGTGCTACCGGGCCCGGGAGGCCAGAAAACGCAATCTAGCGCCGCGGACATCCGCGCTACGCAGAGTTGCCCAATCTCCGAACTATGACGGGGTGATTTTCGTCGCTTGTTCGGCAATTCTGGATTGTGTAGCGGACAGCGGGTGATTCGGATCATGCTCGTGACATCGGACACAAGCTGATACCTAATCGGCAAGCACCCGAAGCGCCAGACAACGCCACTCCGCACTGGTCCCGGTCGCCGGTGGGGCACCCCACCTCACGGCGCGGGCGGTCAGCGGACACTGCCGATCTCAGGCAGGCAACAAAGGAGACGACCTATGAGTGACCCTCGGTTCGAGATTTCCCATCTCGCCCGTGCCGAACTGCTGAGCCCCAAGCCGCAGGAGACGGTGGACTTCTTCACCAAGTTCCTCGGGATGTACATCACCCACACCGAGGGGCAGTCGGTCTACCTGCGCGCCTATGAAGACCCCTATCAGTGGAGCCTGAAGGTCACCGAATCCACCCAGGCCGGACTCGGCCACGCCGCGCTGCGCACCAGCTCCCCGGAAGCGCTCGAACGCCGGGCAGCCTCGCTCAAGGACGCCAACGTCGACGGAGCGTGGCGCGAGAGCGACTTCGGGTACGGCAAGACCTTCACCTACCAGTCCCCGGACGGGCACAACCTGGAATTGCTGTGGGAGGTCGAGAAGTACCAGGCCCCGCCGGAGCTGCAGTCCAAGATCCTTACCCGCCCGTCGAAGAGACCGCTGCAGGGCATCCCCGTCAAGCGCATCGACCACCTGAACTTGCTCGCCAGCGACGTCAGCGCGGTGAAGAACTCCTTCGAGCGCCACCTCGGGTTCCGGACCACCGAACGCGTCGTCGACGGTGACACCGAAATCGGTGCGTGGATGAGTTCGAACATCCTCGGCCATGAGGTGGCATGTTTGCGGGACGCGCAGGGTGAACGGGGCAAGATGCACCACCTCGCGTTCTATTACGGCACCGGCCAGCACAACATCGATGCGGTGGAGATGTTCCGCGACTACGACATTCGGATCGAAGCCGGCCCCGACAAGCATGGCATCACCCAGGCGCAGTTCCTCTACGTCTTCGAACCCGGCGGCAACCGCATCGAGCTGTTCGGTGAGGTCGGGTACCTGCATCTCGATCCCGACGGTGAGACCAAGACCTGGCAGATGTCCGACATCGGCACCGGGCTGGCGATCGGCGGGACGAAGCTTCCGTGGGAGACCTACTTCACCTACGGCACCCCGAGCCCGCTCTCGCTCGATCAGCACATCGAGAAGTATGCGCACTTCGGCCCCGGCGGCCCCGGCCCCGACGCGGCGGCAGCTGAGCAGGCGGTCCCGGACGAGATCGACCAGTCCCGCGCTGTCGCCGGCGCTCCGGCGTCCTGATACGCACGTGGGTGTGACCGGAGTTCTGGTCACACCCACGTGATCCACCTCGGTGTGCCGATAAGCGGCACAACTTCTTTGGAGTCGCGAGGGCTGGATCACACACTGTTCGGCGGGGTTGTGCAGGTCGGGATCGTCGATCGACGCCACCGCACCTCACACCTGAACCCATCCACTTTCGCTCGGTCGTCGGTTCACACGAGTGAATCAGCGCGAGTCCCCACTGCACGCGGGCCCGAAGCAGAAGGAGCACCATGACTTCCACCCAGAGTTTTATCGACGAGATCACGATCGAAGAGCTCGAGACCGACCCCTATCCGTTCTACGAGCGTCTGAGGAAAGAGGCCCCTGTAGCCTTCGTCCCGGCGCTGGGCATGTACATCGTGTCGACGAAGGAACTGTGCGCCGACATCGCCAAGGACGCCGAGAACTGGCCGGCCGTCATCTCTGCGGCCGGAGGCCGCACCTTCGGACCCGGCGCACTGCTCAACACGAACGGCGACGAACACCGCAAGCTGCGGGACATGGTCGAACCGCACCTGCAGCCCTCAGCGGTCGACAAGTACATCGATAATCTGGTGCGCCCCTTCGCACGTCAGCGACTCGCCGAGATCGAGAACGACGGAAGCGCCGACATCGTGGCTGCGTACTGTGAGCCGGTCAGTGTTCGTGCTCTCGGCGATCTCCTCGGACTCGATGACGTCAGCACCGACAAGCTTCGCGAATGGTTCCACAAGCTGAGCGTGTCCTTCACCAACGCCGCGGTCGACGAGAACGGCGAATTCGCCAACCCGGACGGGTTCATCCCCGGCGACGAGGCCAAGGCCGAGATCATCGCCCACGTCGATCCGAAGATCGACAAGTGGATCAAGGAACCCGATCACACCGCGATCTCCCACTGGCTGCACGACGGTATGCCCGAAGGGCAGACCCGCAGCCGCGATGTCATCTACCCCAACCTGTACGTCTTCCTCCTCGGAGCGATGCAGGAGCCGGGGCACGCGATGGCGACCACGCTGGCAGGACTGTTCACCAAGCCCGAACAGCTCGAACGTGTCGTCGACGACCCGGCGTTGATCCCCCGGGCGGTCTCGGAAGGCATGCGCTGGGTGGCGCCGATCTGGTCTGCCGTGGTCAAGCGCGCCGCGCACGAGGTCGAGGTCGGTGGCGTGACACTGCCGGAGGGGTCGATCGTGATGCTCTCCTATGGCTCGGCCAACCAGGACGAGAACGCCTACAACGCCCCGACTGAATTCGATATCGATCGGGCCCTGCTTCCGAACATGACATTCGGTGGCGGAAAGCACGCCTGCGCGGGTACCTATTTCGCTAACTCGGTTATCCGGATCGGCCTGGAGGAACTGCTCGAGTCCATTCCGAACCTGGAACGCGACGAGGCTCACGAGGTCGATTTCTGGGGTTGGGGTTTCCGTGGACCGAAGCAGTTGTTCGTTAAATGGGAAGTGTAACGGAATCATATTTCCCGAGGTCCGAAGTGTCCGGTCCGGAGATTAATGGATCGGGCACTTCGGGAGCATTTTTATTGGATTGGAGCACTGTCGGAAATGGCTAATAACTACACGGTCCGTATCCAGGGTAAGAATTCGGACATCACCGTTGCCGAAGACCAATCCATCCTCGATGCGGCGCTGCGGGCGAACGAATGGCTTCCGCACTCGTGCACCCAGGGCACCTGCGGCACCTGCAAGCTCAAGGTGCTGTGCGGGGAGGTACGCCACAACGAATCCCCCGAGTACACCCTGACCAAGGACGAGCGCGCCGAAGGTTTGGCTCTCGGCTGTATGGCGACCCCCTGCTCCGATCTGACGGTCGAACCGATCGGCGGAGCCGGGGACGACGGAATCCCGCACTTCCCACTGCGTGATTACGAGGGGACGGTGTCGGTACTCGAGGACATCGCTGCGAATACCCGGCGGCTGGTGGTCGAGGTGGATACGCCGATGCTGTTCAATGCCGGTCAGTACGTCGAGTTGATCGTCCCCGGGCACAACGTCGGCCGGCAGTACTCGCTGGCCAATCCGCCGACGGAGACGCGGAACCTGGAATTCCACGTCAAACTCACGACCGGGGGTCTGGCCACGGATGGGTGGATTTTCGGGCCGATGCAGGTCGGTGACCGCATCTCTCTGCGTGGGCCGTTGGGCCAGTTCAACCTGGTCAAACAGCAGGACGAGGCCGCGATCTTGATCGGCGGTGGGACCGGATTGGCGCCGTTGAAGTCGATCGTCCAGCATGCGCTGGCCGAGCGCCTGGTTCCGGAGTTGTATCTCTACCACGGCGGACGCCGCCAGGAGGATCTGTACGACGTCGACTTCTTCCGTGGCCTCGCACAGGAGCATGAGCACTTTCACTACCGCCCCGCGCTGAGCGAGGAACAGTGGGACGGGGCCATGGGCATGGTGACCGATGTGGTGCTTGACGACTTCTCGTCGTGCAAGGGCATGAGCGCCTACCTGTGCGGACCGCCGGCAATGGTCGAGGCTGCGGTCAAGGCCCTCAAGCGACGTCGGATGGCGCCCCGGCTGATCTTCCGTGAAGAGTTCACGATCGCCGCACCGAACCTGGCCGCCGTGGGGCAGTAGCCACGACGCGCCCTACCCCTCCGGATCAAGACGTTGGCGCTGACGGATCCGGACGGCACCGATCCCGCGGAAGTGAATGGACACGATCACTTCCGCGGGATCGTCGTCTCTGCTACCGGAACGGCACCGTGCGCAGGTCCTCCGACGGACTCACTCCGAAGGTCTCCTTATACTCTCCGGCGAACCGGCCGACGTGCAGGAACCCCCACCGCTGTGCGATCTCGGTGACACCTTCGTTCGCCGGGTCCGCCTTGAGCAGGTCTTTGCGCGCCTTCTGCATGCGGATGATCTTCAGCTGCCGCATCGGCGTCGTACCCAACGAGTTCTGGAACCCGACCTGCAGGGACCGCACACTCACCCCGACGTTCTTGGCGACCTGCGCCACCGTTAGGGGCTGCTGCGCGTGCGCCTCGAGGTAGTCGACGGCGAGCCGGACAATTCCTGGCAGGGCGGGCTTGGGTTCGTACAGCCTTGCCCTGTAGTCGTGTTCGGCCGCGACGAGAAGCCCGCTCATCAAGCACTCGGCCATCGGCGTCGAGACGATGGGATGCAGCGCCAACGCCTCGGGACTGTCGAGTTGATGAGACAGACCTTCGACCAGTGAGAGCCATTGACGGCCGACGACGGTGTCCAGATCGAGGTCCATGCCGAAGACGATCGGGTCGACGATCTCCGTCCCCAACCGTGCCGCGAGTTGATCCTCGAGTGCCCGGCGATCGATCTTCAGGGCCAGCACCGGGGTCGGATAGGGCGAGGCCCACCCACGCAGCAGGGTCCGTTGGTCGCACCGGTAGACCGCGGCGCGGTGGGGGGTCGCCACGGTCCGGGCACGACCCGACCCGGTGACCAACTCCCCCCGCATCGGGATGTTCACCTGATAGGAGTCGCGCAACTCGTTGGTGAAGATTTCCACCTCGGTCGAATAATCCAGCCGGCCGAGCGTGACGGGACCGAACGAGGCTGCAGTCATTCGCATCTGAAAAATATGCTCGTCCCCGAGGACGCGAACCTCATGGGGATAGTAGAGATCGCTGCCGATGGCCCGCGCCTCGTCGATATCGTCGGAAAGAAACGTCTTTGTGCCGTTTCCGCGATCCGGGTCTTCGCTCATCTACTTTGTCGGTCTCTCTGGTCTGACTAAATCGAGAACGATTCAGTTATTGCGCCAATTGGCTATATTGTTGCGCTCACAGGATAGCGCGTCATGTGACCTGAATCATACGCTCATGAGGAATCACTCAACAGCTCCTATATCCAAATTTGGAGGAGACGAATGACCGTCGATCACGCGCCGGAAGGCGTGAAAAGCCCGACCGGATGCCCCGTTTCAGGTATGGCGGCAGGCTTCGATCCGTTCCAGGGCGCCTACCAGGTCGATCCATCCTCGTCGCTGCGGGACGCCCGCAAAGAAGAGCCGGTGTTCTACAGTCCACTGCTCGACTACTGGGTGGTCACGCGCTATGAGGACATCAAGCAGATCTTCAAGACACCGTCGGTGTTCTCCCCGTCGATCACTCTCGACCAGATCACCCCGATCAGTGACGAGGCGCTGCAGATCCTCGGCAGCTATCAGTTCGCTCCCGGCCCGACCATCGTGAACGAGGACGAGCCGATCCACACCGAACGTCGCCGACTGCTGCTGCAGCCGTTCGAAGCCGAAAACGTCGCCACCCTCGAACCGAAGATCCGCGAGGTCGTCAACACCTACCTGGACCGGGTCATCAAGGATGGCCGGGCCGACCTGATCGGCGATCTGCTCTACGAAGTTCCCTGCATCGTCGCGCTCATCTTCCTCGGCGTGCCCGACGAGGACATCGAGACCTGCCGCCACTTCGGGATGCAGCAGACCCTGTTCACCTGGGGACACCCCACCGGAGACGAACAAACTCGAGTCGCTACCGGGATGGGGAAGTTCTGGGAATTCGCCGGCGGCCTGGTCGACAAACTCAAGGCCGACCCGAATGCGAAGGGGTGGATCCCCCATGCGATCGAGATGCAGCGGCAGCACCCCGACCTCTTCGACGACAACTACCTGCAGAACATCATGATGAGTGGTGTGGTGGCCGCGCACGAAACCACCACCAACGCCACCGGTAACGCGTTCCGCACCCTGCTCGAGAACCGCAGCTCCTGGGAAGAAATCTGCGCCGACCCCACGCTGATCCCCAAGGCTATCGAGGAATGCCTCCGCTACAGCGGATCCGTCGTTGCCTGGCGCCGCAAGGCCGTGGTGGACACCACTGTCGGCGGAGTCGATATCCCGGCCGGCGGTCGACTGCTGATCGTCATGGCGTCGGCGAACCGCGACGACTCGATGTTCCCCGAGCCCGACGACTTCGACATCCATCGAGGAAACGCACGGCGCCACTTGACGTTCGGCATCGGCAGCCACACCTGCCTGGGCGCGACGCTGGCTCGGTTGGAGATGAAGGTCTTCCTCGAAGAGGTCTCGCGACGCCTGCCGCACATGTCACTCGTTGCTGGACAGGAGTTCTCCTATCTTCCCAACACCTCGTTCCGGGGGCCCGAGCACGTGTTGGTCGAGTGGGATCCCCAGCAGAATCCTGTGCCCGTCGACCGGCCCTGACCGACCCCAACGAAACGAGACTCCATGTACCGCGTCACCATCGTCTACAACCAGCCCGCCGACCCGGCCGCCTTCGACGAGCACTACAGCTCCAAGCATTTGCCTCTGGTGCAGCAGATCCCGAGCGTCAAGCGGTTCGCCGCAGGCAAGTGTGAATCTCTCGACGGCAATCCCCCCTCGGCGTATGCGCTCGCGCAGCTGTACTTCGAGAGCAAAGAAGAGGCCGGGCAGGCATTCGCCTCCCCTGAGGGACAGAATGCCGCCGCCGACGTCGCGAACTTCGCCTCCGGCGGAGTGACGATGCTGTTCAGCGACGAAGAGACTGTTCTGCCGTGAGTCGGCGGTGGGGTGCCGGCTCGACTGCCGGCACCCCACCTGAGTTCGTCATTACTGCACTATCCGTGAAAGAGAGATAGACGTGCCTACCGTCACCTACGTTCACCCTGATGGAACCAAGCATGAGGTCGAGGTTGCTACCGGCAAAAGGGTCATGCACGGCGCCATCGGCGCCGGAATCGACGGCATCGTCGCCGAATGCGGCGGCCAGGCCATGTGCGCGACGTGTCACGTCTACGTGGAGAGCCCCTGGGCGGACAAGTTTCCCTCGATCTCCGAGGAAGAAGACGAGATGCTCGACGACACCGTCAGCCCCCGCACCGATGCCAGTCGCCTGTCCTGCCAGCTCGTGGTCGGCGACGACGTCGACGGCCTGATCGTCCGGCTTCCGGAGGAGCAGGTATGAGTGTCGACCGCATCGTCATCATCGGTTCCGGGCAGGCCGGATTCGAGGCAGCCGTCAGTCTGCGCAGTCACGGATTTGCCGGATCGATCACCCTGGTCGGTGACGAGCCGGGTGTGCCCTATCAGAGGCCACCGTTGTCGAAGGCGTACCTGCACTGTGACCCTGATCGGGAATCCCTTGCGCTGCGTCCGGCCCAGTACTTCGAGGACCACCGGATCACGCTCGCGTGCGGTAAGCCCGTCGTCCGCGTCGATCGGGATGCGCAACTGGTGGAGCTGATCGATGCCACCGTCATCGAGTACGACCATCTGATCCTGGCGACCGGTGCCCGCAACCGGCTCCTGCCGGTCCCCGGTGCCGACCTTCCCGGTGTGCACTACCTGCGTACCGCCGGCGAAGCAGAGTCCCTCACCTCGAGCATGGCCTCGTGCTCGTCGCTGGTCGTGATCGGGGCCGGCTTCATCGGTCTCGAGGTTGCCGCAGCGGCCCGTAAGAAGGGCCTCGACGTGACCGTCGTCGAGGCGATGGATCGGCCGATGGCCCGCGCACTGTCGCCGGTGATGTCGGACTACTTCTCCGCGGCGCACACCGAACACGGTGTGCACATGCGGCTGTCGACCGGCGCGAAGACGGTCGTCGAAGCCGACGGCCGAGCAGCGGGGGTCACCACTACGTCCGGCGACGTCATACCCGCCGACGCAGTCGTCGTGGGTATCGGTGTCGTACCCAACATCGAGCTCGCCGTCCTGGCGGGCCTGCCCGTCAACAACGGCATCGTCGTCGACGAGTACCTTCGCACACCCGACGAGAACATCTCTGCGATCGGTGACTGCGCCGCCTACCCGATTCCGGGAACAGCCCGTTTGGTGCGACTCGAATCCGTACAGAATGCGGTCGATCAGGCCCGCTGCCTCGCCGCTCAGCTCACCGGAACCAGCATCAACTACCGGAGTGTGCCGTGGTTCTGGTCCGAGCAGTACGAATCGAAACTGCAGATGGCTGGGCTGACCGCGGGCGCGGACACCCACGTGGTTCGCGGTTCCGTCGACAGCGGGGCGTTTTCCATCTTCTGCTTCCTCGGCACCCGGTTGCTCGGAGTCGAGTCGGTCAACAAGCCCCGCGACCACATGACGGCACGAAAGATCCTTTCCAGCGGTATGCCGCTCACCCTGGAACAGGCAGCCGACACGGACTTCGATCTCAAACTGGCGATCGCCCGACACAAGGACACGCACAAGGACGAGGTTGCTTCGGCCGAAGTCGGCGAGCGTCAGGTGGTGGCCTCATGAGCGGAAGGTTTCGGATACAGCGGGTCGTCACCGAGGGAACATTCGCCCTCGACGGCGGAGAGTGGAACGTCGACAACAACATCTGGCTGATCGGTGACGACACCGACGTCGTGATCGTCGACGCCGCCCACGCCGCGCAGCCGATCATCGATGCGGTCGGGGACCGGCACGTGAACGCCGTGATCTGCACGCACGGTCACAACGACCACGTCACCGTCGCCCCCGAACTGGCCGAGCGCGTGCACGCCCCGGTGCTGCTGCACCCCGGCGACGACGTGCTGTGGAAGATGAGCCACCCCGACGCCAAGTACTGGCATCTCGAGGACGAACAGCGATCGCCATCGCGGGCACCGAGATCCAGGTGATCCACTCGCCCGGTCACTCGCCCGGGTCGGTGTGCCTGTACCTGCCCGAGGCCGGGGCACTGTTCTCCGGCGACACCCTGTTCTCGGGTGGCCCCGGCGCCACGGGCCGGTCGTACTCGGATTTCCCGACCATCATCGGGTCGATCCGCGACCGGCTGTTCACTCTTCCCGAAGAAACACTCGTCCATACCGGTCACGGTGACGGAACCACGATCGGCACCGAGGCCCCACACCTCGCCGAATGGATCGCGCGAGGACAGTAAGCAAACCGGAGTTCCCATGGTGTGCCGCATCACGACGCACTCTGTCATCCACCTCTCAAGCAGGAGACGTTATGAATTCGGAAGAGGCAGCCATGCTCGAACTGGCCCGAATTTGGGCACCCTACGGGGGTGCTCGACCGGGCGACATCCTCGTCGAGTTCGGCATCAGCCCAGCAACATTCTACGCGAGGATCACCCGAATCCTGCGCACCATCGCGCTACGGAACATGCCGCTCGCCGAGCGACATCTGATCCAGGAGAACGCGGCACGCTACTCCGTTAGTCCTGTCTCCGTGTAGGAGCGGGAAGATGGAGACACGTCACCACCCGTCGCGGTTGGACCGCCGCAACAATCCCGGGTTCGCACGCGGCGCGCGCGAAGGGCCTTCAGCGGACGCGGAAGAGGCACCACCGGTGAAGCACCAGTCAAATTCGGAACGCGGCAGCGGTGACGGACAGGACCTCGGTCCGAGTCTCCTTTACGCGATCAAACAGTTGGAGTTGGCCATACGGTCACGGATGGACACGATCCTGCGCCCGGCCGGCATCACGGCGCTCCAATACACCGCCCTGACGGTCTTACGTCGCTGCGATGGACTCTCTTCCGCCGAGCTGGCCCGCAATTCCTTTGTCACAGCGCAAACTATGGGCGAGATGATCATCGCGCTCGAGAGTCGAGGTCTGGTCAGTCGGCGGGTCGACCCCAGCAACCGCCGGCAAATGCTGACGAGTGTCACGGCGACCGGAGTGGGGCTGCTCGATTGCTATCACGGGGAAGTCTCGGCACTCGAGGAACAGATGGTCAGTCAGCTCACCCCCCGTCAGCGTGGAACGCTTCGTGAATACCTCATCTCTTGCCGTGCTGGATTGACCAGAACTGAAGCGCATTGATCGATGCACTGAGCATCCGCGGACAGAGGACTTTGATGACAACAACCCGAACGGAGCGACATGCTCCGTCGTCACCCTGTTCTGGTTGACGGGTCGCGATTCTCTGTATAGCGCAGATCCGCAGCCCGCACGGGACAGGCCGGCGCAGCTCACGCCCATGCCACCGATGCGCCGTTGATCATTCGGTGGATTGCATCAGTAGCCAATCGCGGTGCGCGGCGACGAAGCTGGAGATCGCGCCGAGGACCGCACTGAGGTCAGGCCGGCCGCAAGAAACGGGATGGGTGTCACCGATTCCATCCGCCCGGTAGCTCCGTCGGCGCCGAGAGGCGAATCAGACCCGGGCCGGAGACCCCGAGTGGACAGAGGTCGAGGACATCCTCGAGCAGCAGATCTGGCGGCAGATCTGGTTGACGGTTTGTCCGGACGTGGGCCCCATGGCGGCGCGCCCGAAGAGAAAATCTTCGTACGGTTTGGGATGTCACCGTCACGGGTTCAAGGAAGAACTCTGCGAAATTGTTGATCAAATCGAGAGGAAGATCGATGAGCAACCTTAACCCTGGAGTGCGATGTCGTGTCCGATTCCGGCGACGACTGATCTGCCCTGCGACTCCCTCACCCGTCCACTCGCTCAGAATGACCTGCGGGAACTGTTTGATTGAGGGCTTCTTACCTGCACAAATCTACGACAAACGACACAACGTGCAGGTTCCCGGCGATTCATGATTGGAACTTGTCTCATCGACCAGGTAGCTCCACCATGACCGTGCCACCTTAGCTCTCAGACAAACCGGTCCAGGGAGTGTTGGCTGCGACCGTGTCGAGAGAATGGATCGCGGGCGTGAGTAAATGCGCGATCAATCCGCCTGCACGGATCCAGTCGGCCTCGACTGCCGTGTCGATTCGTGCTCGGCCCGAAAACTGCTGCACGCCAGTCGTGGCACGGGCGATCACGCGCACCGCGGGCTGAGTATGCGTGCAGCCCGCGAGGCCGGTGATGTCGAATTCCGCGGTGCCGTCGAGCTCGTCTGGAGACAAATCCGGACATTCGATGGGCAGAACGCCCATGGCGACCAGATTGGTACGGTGGATTCGTTCGAAGCTCTGCGCGATCACCGCCTGGATTCCCAGGAGTCTGGTCGCTTTCGCCGCCCAGTCACGGGCGGACCCGGCCCCGTAGGAGTGCCCAGCGACCACGATTGTAGAAACGCCGCGATCAGCGTAGATCGCCGCTGCCTGATGGACCGGAACGATGTCACCATCAGGAAGCACGCGGGTCCACGCGCCTTGCCTGTCGGGGACGAGTTTGTTCTCGAGCCTCGGGTTCGCGAAGCCCCCTCGCAGCATTACGTCGTGGTTGAGTCGGCGGGCGCTGTAGCTGCCAAATTTCTCGGGCGGAACACCATGGCGGGCGAGCCATCGACCAGTCGGCGAATCCGAAGTGATGCGGGCGACCGGTGAAATGTGATCGGTGGTGATGCCGTCGCCGAGCAACAGCAGCGGGCGAGCAGCCACGACGTCCCCGGTTCTGACGGGTCGGGTTAGTGCGGCGTCAGCGAACGGTGGGCGTCGGATCGAACCGGCATCGCCGTCCCACTCGTAGTCGTCTCCGCCCGCGGGTGGCAGGGACTCCCATTCGGTGGTGGTGAGCGGCACGGGTCGGGCGGGGCCGAGCGAGAGCGACCTGCTGTCGTTGGCATTGACAAGTAGGTCGATGTCCTCGTCCGATGGCCAGATCTCGTCCAGGAAAACGGGGCGCCCGGCGCGGTCGGTGGCCAGTGGTTCGTCAGTGGGGTTGATCGTTGTTCGTCCGGCGATCGCCATCGCCACGACCATCGGCGGCGAGGCGAGGTACGAATGCGCGACGTCGGGGTGAATACGGCCCGGAAAGTTTCGATTGCCCGAGAGCACGGCGGCGACCGACAGGGACTGCTGACGTATCTGCTCGGTGATCGCCGGGGCGAGGGGTCCGGAGTTGCCCATGCAGGTTCCACAACCGAAACCGGCGATGTGGAAGCCGAGTTCGTCGAGCGCTGTCTGCAGTCCCGCGGACTGGAGGAGTTCGGCGGTCGCGCGCGATCCCGGGGTCAGCGAGGTCTTCGTCCAGGGCGCCCGGGTGAGACCGCGCTCGACCGCGTTTCGGGCCAGCAGCCCCGCCGCGACCATGGCCTTCGGATTGGAGGTGTTGGTGCAGCTGGTGATGGCGGCGATGACGACGTCCCCGTGGTGCAGCGTGCCGGTACCGTTCGCGCCAGTTGAGCCTTCGGGGGGCACTGTGTGCGCCAGTTCGCTTGCAGTGAATGTCTGATGCGGCCGGGAGGGGCCGGCCATGGTGCGGTCCACCTGTGCCAGGTCCAGCTCGAGTACCTCGTCGTAGTCGGGCGTTGGCAGATCTGGTGTGTAGAGCATGTTCTGGGCGGTCAGATAGGTCCGGGCCAACGCGACGGTTGCCTCGGGTCGCCCTGTGGTGGCGAGGTAGGTGAGGGTGCGTTCGTCGGCGGGGAAGTACGCCATCGTGGCCCCGTATTCCGGTGCCATGTTCGCGATGGTGGCCCGGTCGGGCACCGACAGGCGGGTGAGCCCGGGACCGTGGAATTCGACGACTCGTTGCACCACACCGTGGGCTCTGAGCATGGAAGCGAGGGTGAGCGCGACGTCGGTGGCGAGGACGCCGGGCTTCAGTGCACCGCTGAGGCGAACACCCACGACGGCGGGGACCGGTATCAGGACTGGCTGGCCCAGTGCGGCGGCGATTGCTTCGATGCCGCCGACTCCCCAACCGGTGACGGACAGCGCGTTGATCATGGTGGTGTGGCTGTCGGTACCGACGACGGAGTCGAACCGTGCGAGCGCGATGCCGTCGTGGGTGCCGACCGAGATGACGTCGGCGAGGACTTCCAGGTTGAGTTGGTGGCAGATTCCGATGCCCGGGGGCACCACCCTCAGCGTGGGAAAGCGGGTCTGTGCCCACCGCAGGAACCGGTATCGGTCACCGTGACGGTGGTATTCGAGTGCGAGGTTGGTGGCACCGGCGTCGGCGGTTCCGGCGGCGTCGAGTTCGAGGGCGTGGTCAACGACGAGATCCATACGCCGCCGAGGCGAGACGGTGGCGGGGTCGAGGCCGAGTGCCGTTGCACGCTCGTGCAGGGTGATCATGTCGGCGAGTACCGGAATTCCCGAGGCGTCTTGAAGCAGAACGCGTTCGGGGGTGAACGGAATCGACGTGGAGTGATCGCCGGCCACGAGCGCTCGGACATGATCGGCGGTGACGGTGCGGCCGTCCTCATGCCGCAGCACGTTTTCGACGAGCACCCTGGTGGCGTAGGGAAGGCGGTGCAGGGCACCCGAACCGCCTCGTTCTGCGGCGGTGAGATCGATGAACTGTGTGGCGGGGGCGCCGGGTAGGTCGCGGAGTGCGTCGAAGGAGTCGAGGGTCATCCGTGTGCCACCGGCGCCCGCTCGGGAACGCTCCTCGGCGGTGCACCGGTGTAGGTCGGCAGCAACGGTGGGGGGATCGGCCCTTTGATCCGGCGCCCACCTTCGCGTTCTTCCCATGAGTGCGCGAGGATCCCGACGGACCGGGACAGGATGAACAGGCCTCTGCCGAGTTCGGGGGCGAAGCCGAGTTCGGCGTAGATCACGGCGGTCGCCCCGTCGATGTTCATCGGGACAGGCCGAGCTCGCCCTGCTGCCAGTTGTCGCTCCAGTTCTTCGGCGATCTGGAGGTAGTGGCCGTCGATCGAGCCGGCCTCGACCTGGATGTGGACTGCAGACAACAGCGGGTCCCGGCGTGGGTCTCGCGGATGGAAGCGGTGGCCGAATCCCGGGATGTACCGGCCGGTTGCGCGGTAGTCGGCGATCGTCTGCGCAATCACCTCGTCCAGATCGCCATCGGTGGACCGAGTCCGGATCTGTTCGAGTAGTTGCATGCATTGTTGGCCGGCGCCGCCGTGGATGTCGCCGAGGAGACCGACACCGGTGGAGATGGCCCCGTGTAACCCGACTCCACAGGTGGCGGCCATTCGGGCCGCGGCGATCGACGGGGCTTGTGGACCGTGGTCCACGGCGGCGACGAGGGCGTGCTCGAGCAGTTTGGCTTGGCCGGCACTGGGGAGGTCACCGCGGACCATCAGCCAGATCATCTCGGGGAAACTCACCTGGCCGATCATCTGCTCGATGGGGTATCCCCGCAGCCGGATGATCCCGGGCTCGATGTCGGAGACTGCGGTCGCCCACCAGTCGGTGACCTCACGGCTCGACGTCCGCTCGAGGGCGCTTTGTCGGGCGATGCTCATATCGCGTTCTCTTCCCGCAGGCGGGTGATGTCCGCCGGCCTGTAGCCCAACTCGGTGAGAATTTCGTCGGTGTGCTGCCCGAGGGTGGGGGGCGGAGACTCGGGCGAGACGCGGCGGCCGTCGACATGCGTCGGCAGACCCAGTACCCGCACCGCGCCGCCGGACGCTGCGGGTGAGTCGATCGTGGTGACCAGCTCGCGATGTGCGACCTGATCGGATTGCAGTGCCGTCGGCACCGAGACGACCGGGGCGGCGGGTACTCCCGTGTCGAGCAGGATCGCGTCCCACTCGACTGCCGTTTTCGCTTTCAGCGAGGTCTCCAGTTCTTCCCGCAGCACGTCGCGGTTGCGTTTGCGGTCCTCGCGGGTGCGGAACCGAGGATCGTCGATCAGCTCTTCACGGGCGAGAACCTTGCACAACGTCTCGTACTGTTCTTGCTTGTTCGCGGCGATGTTGAGCGCCCCGTCGGCGGTGCGGAAGGTACCCGACGGGGCCGAGGTGATGTTCTCGTTGGCCATCGGGACGGGCTCGCGGCCGGCGATGAGATGGTCGGAGACCACCCATCCCATCGAGGTCAGTGCGGCGTCGAGCATGGAGGTATCGAGGAAGGCGCCTTCGCCGGTCCGGCGTTGCCGCAGCAGCGCAGCGGTGATCGCGAACGCCGCTGCCAGGCCACCGAAGCTGTCGCACACCGGAAAACCGACACGCAGGGGCGCGACCTCCGCCGTGCCGGTCACGCTCATGATGCCGGACAGGCCCTGGACGACCTGGTCGTAGGCGGGTCGTCCGCGCATCGGGCCGGTCGATCCGAATCCGGACACTGCACAGTAGACGAGTTTGGGGTTGAGCTGGCGTAGCCGCTGCCACCCGAACCCGAGCCGTTCGAGCACCCCTGGCCGGAAGTTCTCGACCAGCACGTCCGCGTCGGCGACCAGCTTCTCGAAAACCTCTTTTCCCCCAGTTGTCTTGAGATTGACCGTGACGGAGCGTTTTTCCGAATTCTGGGCGAGGAACGAGACGCCGAGGTGTTCGGCGCTCAGATGAGAGTCCGCGCCGAGTTGCCTTGCCAGATCACCGGTTCCCGGAGTTTCGATCTTGATCACGTCGGCCCCCATCAGGGCCAACTGGTAGCCGGCGTACGGTCCCGCGAGCACATTGGTCAGGTCGAGAACACGGACGCCTTCGAGCAGGTTCGCGGTCACAGGAACACCTCCACGCTGCCGAGTCCGACAGCACTGATTTCGGCCGCCGCGGCGGTCACCGCGTCCACGTACCGGCCCACCCGGTCGGCGGTGAACCGCGAGGTGGGTCCGCTCGCCGACAGCGCGGCTATCACCCGGCCGTCCGAGGAGACGATCGGGGCCGCGACCGCGGACGCCCCAAGTTCACGTTCGCCGTGAGTGACCGAGTACCCCGCCTCCCGGATACCGGCGATTTCCCGGCTCAGCGG
The DNA here is from genome assembly GCF_011603105.1 of Rhodococcus sp. A14. Lineage (NCBI taxonomy): Bacteria > Bacillati > Actinomycetota > Actinomycetes > Mycobacteriales > Nocardiaceae > Rhodococcus > Rhodococcus sp. A14. The sequence continues at coordinate 61,972 of NZ_JAAOQS010000006.1, forward strand.
CTCGAGCTGCAGGCCCGGCCGTGTCTCGACGAGGCTGCGCACCACCTGGTCGGGGGCGCCGGTGAGCAGGATCTTGGCGGCCGCGCCGGTAGCGAGCGCGTACGGCACGCCGACTTCCACGACGCTGCGCACGGTGGTCGTTCCTTCGACCTGCGCAATGGACACCCGGTTCAGATCCTGACGGATGTAGATGTTGACCGTTTCGCCGCAGGAATCGACCAGCCGCGTCATGATCTGACGTGTTTCCGCGCTGACCTCCCACATGGACTGCGCCAGGGTCACCCAACGCAGGAACCCAGCGCCCACGCCGAAGGTCGAGTCACCGCGGTCCGCGATGAGTCCCAACGAGTCCAATGTCGAAAGCAGCCGCACCACGGTGGTTTTCGGCAATCCCGTGGAGGCCACCAGCTCACGCAGGGTGCGAGTGGGGTGTTCTACATCAAACAGTTCCAGCACCTCGACGGCGCGCGCGATGCTGCGCACACCTCCGTCGGCTCGTGTGGATGCGGTCTCAGTGTCAGCCATGCCACTCACGTTAAACCATTCTATGGTTTGTGTAAACCGAATAGCGGGTTGACTCCGGTTTATCTTCGTGCTTCGATCGGTGACACAGAGCACAGACGCTGCCTAGCGGGCTACATGAACCGCGCAGTGGTCGGTTGCGACAGTCGTAGAAAGAAGGAAGTCCGTGAGTGGAGAACAGGTAGACCTCGTTGTCGTAGGCTGCGGAGCCGGCGGCCTGGCAACCGCGCTGCAATTCCTGCAGTCCGCACCGAGCGGCCGGGTCCTCGTTCTCGAACGCACCCCGAAGAGCCAGCGGGGCGGAAACACCGCCTGGACCGGTTCTTTCTTCCGACTCGAGGAGGACGGCGCCCCCGCGGCCGACTTCACCTCCCGGATGCTCGAACTCAGCAAGGGCAAGACCGACGAGGCCATCATCGCTCGACTCGCCGAACTCGCCCAGCGGACCATGCACTGGCTCAACGACAACGGTGTTCCCACGAAATCGGACATCACCTATTTCTTGACGTCGAAAGGTCCCCGCTTGATGCCCGCTGGGGGCGGCGCGGCCATCGTCGAAAACCTCGCGGCAAGGCTGGAAGAACTCGGAGGCACGATCGCCTATGAGACGACCGCGCAGGGCCTAATCCAGGACGAGCACGGAGCGGTCATCGGAGTCGAGGCGGTCGACGGTGCGGGCGAACTGCGGCGCGTGCTGGCGAGCACCGTGGTCCTGGCCTCCGGCGGTTTCGAGGGAAGCGCGGCCCTGCTCGACCGGTATCTCGGCGACGGCGGACACGAACTGTCCCCCATCGCACCGGGCGGCCGCTCCAATCAGGGCGAAGGCCTGGAGATGGGGATTCGGGCCGGTGCACTAACGGACGGGCAGTTCGATCGCTTCCATGGCGAACCCGTCGATGCGCGCACCCGATCGGCAGAAGCCCTCGTCATGGTCTATCCCTACGGAATTCTGGTCGACCACCACGGTCGGCGGTTCGTCGACGAAGGCTCGGACACTCCGGACAACACTTTCGAGTCGGTCGCCTACCGCATCTGGGCCGACGCCGACCAGTTCGCCTATGTCATCGCAGACCAGAAACTTATGCGCCACAACATCGCCCGGGCCGTTCTCACCGACCGCGAGCCCGAATCGGCACCGACGCTCGAAGCCCTCGCCCGCCGACTCGACCTCGACCCCGACGTCCTCGCCGACACCGTCGGCACGTACAACGCCGCCGCGACACCCGGGCCTCTGGACGTGACCTTCCTCGACGGGGTGGCAACACGGGACCTCGACCCACCGAAATCGAACTGGGCGCGCCCGATCGACGAACCCCCGTATGTGGCATGGCCGGTGACCTGCGCGATCACCTTCACCTTCGGCGGACTCAAAACCGACGACAAGGCTCGGGTGATCGGCCGGTCCGGCGAGCCCATCCCCGGATTGTTCGCCGTCGGCGAGGTCGCCGGGATCTACCACCACAAGTATCCCGGGGCCACCTCCGTGCTCCGGGCACTGGTATTCGGCCGGATCGCCGGCACGAGCGCCGCGCACCGGATCGCCGCACCCGCACCCGCACCCGCTACCCACCAGTGAACGCACCTACCCCAGCAAGAGGAATCATGGCCACAACCTCACCAGCTAAGACCGGTTCGAGCAGCACCCCCAGGCGAGCGGCGATCGCGAGCCTGGTCGGCACCACGATCGAGTGGTACGAGTTCTTCATCTACGGGCTCGCTGCGGCGCTGGTCTTCGGCGACCTGTTCTTCCCCGGGGTCGACGAACACAGCGGCCGCCTCGCCTCCTTTGCCACTCTCGGTGTGGCATTCGTCGCCCGACCCCTCGGCGCCGCCATCTTCGGGCATCTCGGCGATCGCCTCGGTCGCAAATCCACCCTCATCGCCACCCTCGGAATCATGGGTACCGCCACCGGTCTGATCGGTCTGCTCCCCTCCTACGACTCGATCGGGATCTGGGCGCCCATCCTGCTCATCGTGCTGCGGTTGTTCCAAGGGCTCGCAGTCGGTGGGGAATGGGGTGGTGCCGTCCTGATGTCCGTCGAGCACGCACCGGCCTCGAAGGTGCGCCTGTACGGCTGCGCCCCGCAGATGGGTAGCCCCCTCGGTTTGGTCCTCGCCACCGCGGTGATGTCGGCCGTCTCCACCCTCCCCGACGACCAACTCCTCGACTGGGGCTGGCGAATCCCCTTCCTGGCCGGGTTCGTCCTGGTCCTCATCGGTCTCGCCATCCGCCTCGGAGTAGAAGAGTCCGAGCAGTTCCGGGAGATCAAGGCAACAGGCGAGACCGCCCGGCTGCCGATCGGCGACATATTCGCTCGCGCCAAGAAGAGCCTGGCGATCGGTATCGGACTGCAGGCCTCGGTCAACGTCGTCTTCTACATCATCTCTGTGTACTTCCTCAGCTACGCCACCAAATCACTTGATCTCGACCGCAACACCGCACTGCTGATGGTGATGGCCGCGGCGGTGATAGACCTGGCAGCACTGCCGTTCATGGCATCGCTGAGCGACAGGATCGGGGCACATCGCGTGTTCTTCGCCGGTGCTCTCTTCACGATCGCCGCGGCCTTCCCGTTCTTCTGGTTCCTGCGCGCAGAACAGGTCCTGCTGACCAGCGTCGTCGTCATCGTCATGATGGTCGGCGCGCACGCCACCACCTACTCGGTGGTCTCGAGCCTCATCGCGGACCAGTTCGATACCAAGGTCCGCTACAGCGGCACGGCCCTGAGCAACGCGCTCGGCGGACTGATCTTCAGCGCGCCGACCCCGTTCATCGCCGAAGCCGTCGTCGGGAACGGAGGAAGCCGATGGTGGCCCCTGGCTCTGATGACCGTCGCCGCCGCCCTCGTCTCCCTCGTCGCCATCGCAGCGGCCCCCCGACACCGCCTGGTCGCCGAGACCGACGAACCGGGAACACCGGTACCGGCGCGGACCACCACCCCTGCCTGACCAACGATGATCCATCCGGAAGGACCCCACATGACTGCCACCGATGCGAACGCTGTGACCACCGCAGGCGGTGAGACCGAGCGATACGACATGCTCATCGACGGGGCCTGGCGGGCCGCCGCCGACCACGCCACCTTCGACTCGATCAATCCGTTTGACGGCCAGCCGTGGGCGCAGGTGCCCACCGCCACCACCGCCGATATCGACGCCGCCGTGGCCGCAGCCCGCCGAGCGTTCGACGGCGGCCCCTGGTCACAGTCCACACCACTGCAGCGGGCAACACTGCTGCGCAAGTTCGGCGACCTGATCCGCGACAACGCCGACGAACTCGCCCGCATCCAGGTCCTCGAGAACGGCAAGCTGATTCGCGAAGTCGCCGGGCAAACGCTCGCCCTCGCCAACCACTGCTACTTCTTCGCCGGGGTCGCCGAAAGCCCCACGGGGGAAACCCTCGCCAGCAGTGTGCCCAACATGCAGGTCTACACCGTCCGCGAACCGATCGGCGTCATCGCCGCCATCACCCCCTGGAACAGTCCCCTCGCACTGCTGCTGTGGAAGCTGTGCCCAGCACTGGCCGCCGGCAACACCGTCGTGATCAAGCCCTCCGAAGTCACCCCCGTCTCTACTCTCGTTCTCGCCCGCATCGCTCAGGAAGCCGGCTTCCCCGACGGAGTGATCAACGTGGTCACCGGAGCCGGACCGGCGGGCGCCGCATTGGCAGCGCACCACGGCGTCGACAAGATCGCCTTCACCGGATCCACCGCAGTCGGCAAAAAGATCGCCGTCACCGCCGCCGAACGCCTCGCCCGCGTCTCCCTGGAACTCGGCGGCAAATCTCCCAACATCGTCTTCCCCGACGCCGACCTCCCCAACGCCGTCAACGGCGTGATCTCAGGAATCTTCGCGGCCACCGGCCAAACATGTATGGCCGGCTCGCGCGTCCTCGTCCACGAAGACATCTACGACCAATTCACCCAAGCCCTCACCGAGCGCACCTCGCAGATCAAGCTCGGCAACCCCCTCGACCCGGACACCGAAATGGGCACCGTCGCATCGAAAACCCAATTCGACAAGGTGCTGCACTACATCGAAGTCGCCAAGGAAGACGGCGCCCACCTGGCGACCGGCGGCGCTCGCCCCACCGACCCGGCCTTGAGTCGGGGCCTGTTCATACAACCAACCGTGTTCACCCACGTCACCAACGACATGCGCATTGCCCGCGAAGAAGTCTTCGGCCCTGTGGCCGTCGTCATCAAATTCACCGACGAAGACGACGCCGTCCGCATCGCCAACGACACCGAATTCGGACTCGCCGCAGGCGTATGGACCCGCGACGTCGCACGCGCACACCGCATGGTCAAACGACTCCGCGCCGGAACCATCTGGGTCAACAACTACCGCAAGACCAACTACGTAGCCCCCTTCGGCGGCTTCCAGGAAAGCGGACTCGGCCGCGAGAACGGATCCCACGCCATCGAGGAGTACACCGAGCTGAAAACCGTGTGGATCGACACCGGAAACACCATCACCGACCCGTTCAACCCACGGGCATAAGAATCCAATAATTCGAATGTGGCATACACGGTTCGACAACGGCAGTGCCGCGAATGTTCGCATGCACTAGGGGGAGTCGGCGGAGGCCCCACAACGCTCTGACCGTCTGAAGCGGCATCGACGCTCATGATCTGCATCGAAATTACCACCGCATCCGCTGATCAAAGGGCTGACGCGAGCGACCCGATCTCAGGACGGCACTGGCCTGTACCACCCCATTGCGATCCGGTGTTCGATCGACCCGGCCACCTGACCGCAACCACTTCCTCCTCCTCGAAAAGGGAACATCATGACCAACGCTGTCATCGTGGACGTCGTCCGCCTCGCCTCAGGTAAGGGCAAGCCGGGTGGTGCGCTGTCCGGCACGCACCCGGTCGAACTGCTGGCGCACGTGCTCCGCAGCATCGTCGAACGCAACGGCATCGACCCCGCACAGGTCGACGACGTCATCGGCGGCTGCGTCGGACAGGCCGGCGAGCTGGCCCTCAACATCTCCCGGACGGCGGTGCTGTCGGCCGGATTCCCGGATTCGGTTCCGGCCACCACCGTCGACCGCCAGTGCGGCTCGAGCCAGCAGGCGGCGCACTTCGCCGCGCAGGGTGTGATCGCCGGCGCCTACGACATCGTCATCGCCTGCGGCGTGGAGTCGATGTCCCGCGTTCCGATGGGCACGACGACCATCGGTCAGGACGCGTCCGGCCCGGGCATCGCCGCCCGCTACCCCGAGGGGCTCGTGAACCAGGGCATCTCCGCCGAACTGATCGCCGCCAAATGGAAGTTCGACCGCGACACCCTCGACGCGTTCTCCGCGCAGTCGCATCAGCGGGCCGCCGACGCCCTGTCGAAGGGCTTGTTCGACAAGGAGATCGTCCCGATCACCGTCACCAACGCCGCCGGTGAGACGGTGACGCACACCGCCGACGAGACCGTGCGCGCCTCCACCACCGCCGAGGGACTGTCCGGGCTGAAGTCGTCGTTCTACTCCGAGAAGTACGCGGCCCGGTTCCCCGAGGCGCAGTGGCACATCACCCCGGGCAACTCGTCGCCGCTGACCGACGGCGCGTCCGCGGCGCTGATCATGAGCGAGGAAATGGCGTCGAAGCTGGGGCTGACCCCGCGGGCCCGGTTCCACTCGTTCGCCGTTGCCGGTGACGACCCGGTCTTCATGCTCACCGCGCCGATCCCGGCGACCAAGAAGATCCTCGCGAAGTCGGGGCTGAGCATCGACGACATCGACGCCTACGAGGTCAACGAGGCGTTCGCGCCGGTGCCGCTGGCGTGGGCGCACGAATTCGGGGCCGACCCTGCCAAGCTCAACCCGTGGGGCGGCGCCATCGCGCTCGGGCACGCACTCGGCTCGTCGGGCACCCGCCTGCTGAGCACCCTGGTCAACAACCTCGAGGCCACCGGCGGACGCTACGGCCTGCAGACCATGTGCGAGGGCGCGGGCATGGCCAACGCCACCATCATCGAACGCCTCTGATGAAAGCCACTTCGGGCTTCCCCCATTGTGCCCGGAGAAGCCGACGCCCCGACACCCTGTCGTCTTCGCGCATCACAATCCGCAAGATCGACGACCGACGTGCCGCGGGCTGCGGGCTGCGGGCTGCGGGCTGCGAAATTCTGATCCGTGTACGACCCACCCCTCCTCCTCCCGTCAATCCCTGAACTACTGATCTTCCGGAGAACCGATGCAGCGCACTTTTTTCGACACTGACCACGAGGCCTACCGAGAGGTGTTGCGGGAGTTCCTCACCCGCGAGGTGGAACCGCACTACGAGCGTTGGGAGACCGACAGACTTATCGACCGTTCTGCGTGGCTCGCTGCCGGTAGATCGGGCATCATCGGACTGGCGGTGCCTGAAGCCTATGGCGGATCGGGGGTCACCGACTACCGATTCAGGAATGTTGTCTCCGAAGAGATCGCCCGCACGGCGACCACGTCGTTCGGTGGTGGCATTGCCACCCACGACGACGTGGTGATCCCGTACGTACTCATGTTAGGCACCGAGGAACAGAAGCAACGGTGGCTTCCCGGCATGGCCGCCGGCGAGCTGATCGGCGCCATCGCGATGACCGAACCCGGAACCGGAAGCGACCTACAGGGCATCAAAACTACCGCGGTGCGCGACGGTGACGACTGGATTGTCAACGGTCAGAAGACGTTCATCAGCAACGGCATTCACTCCGACCTCGTCATCGTCGTCGCCCGTACCGACCCGAGCGCCGGTTCCAAGGGCTTCTCGCTGCTCGTCGTGGAGCGGGGCATGCCCGGCTTCAGCCGTGGCCGCAAGCTGCACAAGGTCGGCCTGGCCGGTCAGGACACGGCGGAGCTCGTGTTCGAGGACGTGCGGGTGCCCACGAACAATCTGCTCGGCACCGAGGGGAGCGGCTTTATCCATCTCATGGAAAACCTTCCCCTCGAACGTATGTCGATCGCGGTCATTGCGATTGCCGCCGCAAAGGCCGCGTACCAGTGGACCCGGGACTACGTGTTCGAGCGCAAGGCGTTCGGCAAACCGATCGGCGATCTGCAGAACACCCGGTTCGCGCTGGCGGAGATGCTCACCGAGATCGAGGTGACCGAATCGCACATCGACCGGTGCGTACTCGCCTTGAACGCAGGCGAGCTCACCGCCGTCGACGCGTCGAAGGGCAAGTGGTGGGCCAGTGAACTGCAAAAGCGTGTCGTCGACCGCTGCGTCCAATTGCACGGCGGCTACGGCTACATGATGGAGTACCCCATCGGCCGCGCCTACGTCGACAGCCGCATTCAGACGATCTACGGCGGAACCACCGAGATCATGAAGGAAATCATCGGCCGAGAAATTGCAGCGGCCTCCGCATAACCGGCAGTGGATGCCATGGTTGGCCGGTGGGGACGCGGCCCGGCGACGGACTCAACGGCCATGGCTAATTCAGGCCAGGCGCCGTGCAGCAAGGAGAAGGCTCTGGCATTGCCGCTCTTTCACCACAGATCCAGTGCGACATCCGTTGTCGACGCGAGGCAGATAGCAGAGGAGAGATGTGTCCACCCTGGAGTCACTGGTGGCAACGACCGCCCGTCCCCATGTAGAGCGGTATCGTTCAGAGCTGTACCCGATAAGCAATAGCTGCACGGCTCGATACGCCGATATGGACCCCAACGCCCACCTCAACAATCTAGCGTTGGAATCGCTTCATGAAGACGCTCGCGCTGTATTGACCCGGCAAGCCTTTCCCGACACGCATGATCCAGCAGGCCGAAAACAACGCTTGGTCACTTCCCAGAATGTCGTACATTTTCTCGCCGAAGCGTATTGGCCAGCCACGATCGACACGTGCGTCGGCGTCGGACGGATAGGCCGAACCTCGTTCGTGGTGTCCTCGGCGCTGTTTCACGCGGGGAACTGCATCAGCCTGTGTGACGCCGTCATGGTGGCGGTAGGTAAGGACGGACCGGTTTCAATGCCCGCCGTAGCGCGAAGGACGCTCGAGAACTTGCGGCTTCGAGTCCGAGTGGTCGGTTCCTGACCGAATCCTCTGCACCCTTGCCTTACGACAGGCCCTGGTCGAGTACGGTTTGAAAAGCCCATGCGAGCGCCTCTCTGGAGCGATAGGTGCCGCTCTCGTATCCGACGAGCAGGTACATCGACACCGTCGCGTTACGCTCGGCCAGCTCCCGGTCATTCGTTGCTTCGAAGTGGGCGTCGGCGATGAAGCGTCGTCGCTCCTCGTCCACTTCGATCTGGATGGCTTGGACGTCCGGGTCATGGGCCGCCCATACACGGATCGCGGCTTCGGACTCGTGTGGCAGGTGCAGGCCGATGTCGATCAAGAACTTCAGGCGCTCGGCAGGATCGGCGATCTCCCGGGCGCTGCTGATGAGGCGGCCGCTCTTTTCCGTGCGCCAGTATTGAATCAGCGCGGACGTGTACTCGCCCCAGTTCGCGAACGCGTGGTAAAACGAGCCGCTTGTCGCCCCGACCGCCTCGCACACCGTCCCCAGCTTCAAGCCGGCATGCCCTTTTCTGCCGAGCACGTCCAAGCCGGCCTCGAGGTAGCGCAACTGGGCACCTCTCGTAGGCACTTTTTTCTTCTTGGCGTGGTGAGAAGTCACGCCTTCTTTTACCAGGCGCGCGGTCCTGATCATGCATCACCCTTCCGGCAAGTGTGACCTCTTGCACAAAAGCGTAACTCAACTTACGCTTGCGCACGAAATATGAAGGAGCGTGATGTGAGCAAGCCCAATCGCAACAACGGCCTGGACCCGGAAACCGAGTTCGCAGAGATTTACCGCAATCTGGCCACCTACGAGTTCCCCTGGGACCTGAATCAGTCCCTGAGCTTTGCCCTGTTCCGCACCTATGCGGTCCCGAGCGTCGGCAGATTGCTTGATCAGACCGGAGCCTTTACCCAGAACACCCAGAAGCGCTACGACGACACCTCGATCCTGCTCGAGGTTCCCCTACTCGAGGGTTTCGACAGCCCTAACGGAAAAGCAGCGATACAGCGCATCAATCAGATGCACCACATGTACGACATCTCGAACGAGGACTTCCTCTACGTCCTCGCGACGTTCGTCGTCGTTCCCCAGCGATGGATTGAGAACTACGGCTGGCGGCAACTTACGGGTGACGAACTACTCGCCTCGGTTCGCTACTACCAGGCACTCGGCCGCCACATGGGGATCAAGGACATTCCCGCCACGTACGCGGAGTTCGCGGCCCTCATGGACACCTACGAGGCCGCACACTTCGCGTTCGACCCCGGCGCGCGCCGGGTCGCCGACGCGACCATGAACCTGCTCGCGTCCTTCTACCCCGCCGTCGCCAAACCCATCATCGACATCTTCAGCCGGTCGCTGATGGACGAACCGCTCCTCGCGGCGTTCCGCTACCGAAATCCCGGGAACCTCGCACGGCGCCTCTCGGCGGCCGGACTGCGGTTACGTGCCCGCTTCGTCGCCGCTCTGCCCCCGCGCCGCACGCCGCAGTACGTCCACACGATGCCACGTATCCGCAGTTACCCCAACGGTTTCGACGTCAAAACCTTAGGAACATTCGCCCCCGGGTGTCCTGTTCCGCACCTTCACTCGCCCCAACCCGACACGACCACCAGTCCAAGCTGAACCACCCATCCTCTTCACTTCAGAGCCAGGAGACTCCATGGGACTCGACCGCCCACACCTGTTCATCAACGGTGAATTCGTCACCGGCACCGACACCCCTGTGGACGTCGTAAACCCGAGCACCGGCAAGGTCCTCGGAGCCGCCGCCACCGCCGGCGTCGCAGACATCGACGCAGCGGTCACCGCGGCCAACCACGCACTGACCGGTTGGTCCGCCACCCCGGCGCACGACCGCGCCGACATTCTCGACCGCTTCGCCGCCGCCCTCGCCGCACGGGGTGAGGACACCGCAACGCTGTGCAGCCAGGAGAACGGCATGCCGATCACCTTGTCGGCATCGGCCAACGGACTCGCCCCGGCGGCACTGCTCGGCCTCTACGCAGGCCTCGCCCGAGAACTCACCTGGGTGCAATCGCGCCCGAGCCTCACCGGAACAACCGAAATCCGTCGAGTGCCGGTCGGCGTCGTTGCGGCCATCTCCCCGTGGAACTACCCCCAAACGTTGGCGATGATGAAGATCGCGCCTGCGCTCGCGGCAGGGTGCACGGTCGTCTTCAAGGCCGCCCTCGAGACCGCCCTGGACGCTTTCGTCTTCGCGGATGCCGCATTGGAGGCAGGGCTGCCGTCGGGTGTGCTCAACATCGTCCCCGCCGGCCTCGAAGCCAGCCAACACCTGGTCGCGCACCCGGGCATCGACAAGGTCGCTTTCACCGGATCAACTCCGGCCGGTCACGCTATCGGCGAGGTCTGCGGACGCCTGCTGCGACCGGTCACACTCGAACTCGGCGGCAAGTCTGCCGGCATCGTGCTCGACGACGTCGATCTCGACGTCCTCGCCCAAGGGCTCTATGCTGCCTCGTTCCCCAACAACGGCATGACCTGCTACGCGAGCACCCGACTGCTCGTGCCCGCGAACCGTTACACCGAGGTCGTGGACACCGTCACCTCCGTGGTGAAGTCCTTCACAGTCGGAGACCCACTCGATCACGACACCCTGATCGGCCCGATGGTCACCGCAAACCATCAAAAACGAGTCCTGAACTACATCGAGACTGGCAAGTCGAGCACCGCCCGACTGATCACGGGCGGTGACGCAGTCACCGACCTCGACGGCTACTTCGTCGCTCCGACCGTCTTCGCTGACGTCGACAACAGCGACACCATTGCCCGAGAGGAAATATTCGGCCCCGTCCTGTCAATCATCAAATACGACTACGACGCCCATGCCATCCAGATCGCCAACGACAGCAAGTTCGGTCCGGGTGGGACAGTATGGTCCACAGACCCCGACCGCGCCGACGCCATCGCCCACCAGGTCAAGACCGGTACCGTCGGAATCAACTCGTACACCCTCGATCTCGGATCCCCCTTCGGCGGCGTGAAGGCCAGCGGACACGGGCGCGAACTCGGCCCCGAAGGTATCGACCCCTACCTGACCTACCAATCCGTCTACAAGACCTCTGCAGTCACCGGTTGAGCAACACACGGACCGACACGGCCACCGAGGTAACGCCCCATTACTCGCGCTGCCGTGGCATCAATGCCTCACCGGGACCGCGGCCACCCCGTCGTCAGTCGGCACAGCGGCGACTACATCCTTCCGGATTTCCAGTCGAGGCAGCGGGCCGGTGATCAGCCGCACGGGCTTTTCGACTGAGGATTTCGACGCGCCCGCACTTCCTCCTCAACACGCCGAAAGGTGAAGCACGTGCACCAGATCGAATTCTCCGACCAGCCCGGCCGCGCCCGGCGATCGCACTGGATGAACCATGTCGAACGCCACGCCGCCACCCTCAGTGACCGCGCCGCGATCCGGTTCGACGGATCGACCACTACATGGACCGAGCTTCGGAACCGGGTGCGTGCCTTGGCAAGGGCCTTGTCCTCACGAGGCATCGGCTTCGGCGACCGAGTAGCGATCATCACCGGGAACCGTCCGGAGTTCATCGAAACAGTGCTCGCTGCAAACCTTCTCGGTGCCCTTGCCGTTCCGGTCAACTTTCGGCTGACCGGACCAGAAACCGCCTACCTACTCGCCGACTCCGGCGCAAAGATCGCCATCGGCGACGAGCTGGGCACCCCGATCCTCGTGGCCGCCCTGAAAGACCTTCCCGAAAGCCCTCGGCTCGTCACCATCACCCACCCCACCAACGGATTCGAGCTCTACAGCGACCTCATCGACGAGACGAACACCGCGGCGGCGGCTCCGCTACCAGACGTCCCCGAAGACTCCCCCGCCCTGATCATGTACACCTCCGGCACCACCGGACGCCCCAAGGGCGCCGTGCTGACCCACCTGAACCTGCAGGCCCAGGGCGTCACCGTCACACGGGCCTTCCAGTACGTGGACGAGGACGAGGTCAACCTGATCGCCTCCCCACTGTTCCACATAGGCGCAATCGGCTCCGTCGTCCCGACCCTCTTCGTCGGCGGCACACTCGTCCTCCATCCCACCCGAGCGTTCATCGCCGACGCGATTCTCGACCTGCTCGAAAACGAGGGCGTCACCAGCGTATTCTTGGTTCCCACACAGTGGCAGGCCCTGTGCGCAGAACCCGGCATCGCCACCAGGAACCTCGAGCGGCTACGTGTCCTCGGTTGGGGCGCGGCGCCGGCAAGCGACACACTCCTACGCCGGATGGCAGACACCTTCCCCGACGCGATGACCGTCGCGCTGTTCGGCCAAACCGAAATGTCCCCGGTGACGTGCGTGCTCCACGGTAAGGACGCGATCCGCAAACTCGGCTCCGTCGGCCGGCCCATCGCTGCGGTCACAGCCCGCGTGGTCAACCCGGACATGGAAGACGTCGAACCGGGTGAGGTCGGTGAAATCGTCTACCGTGGCCCTGGTGTGATGCTCGGATACTGGAACAAGCCCGATGCGACGGCCGATGCCTTCCACGGCGGCTGGTTCCACTCCGGTGATCTCGTCCGCGTAGACGAGGACGGCTTCGTCTACGTCGTCGACCGCGCAAAAGACATGATCATCTCCGGTGGCGAGAACATTTACTGTTCCGAGGTGGAAAACGTACTCGCAGCCCACCCCGATATCGTCGAGGTCACACTCATCGGCCACCCCCACCCCGTGTGGGGCGAAACACCGGTCGCCTTCGTAGTCCCTCGGGGTCCGGCCGCCGCGCTCGACATCACTTCCGTTCGCGAATGGGCATCAGCATCCCTCGCGAAGTACAAACTCCCCACCCAACTCGAGGTGATCGACGCTCTCCCCCGCAACGCGTCCGGCAAAATCCTCAAGAACACCCTGCGCAAGCAGGGTCAGCACTCATGAACTGAACGGCATACATCGCCAGCTTCCGACCGGTCCTCGCGAGAGGACCGGCCGGGGACACGCGGTACTCGATATGGACAAACTGTGCTCAAACAAACTTCACCCCTCAGTGCCGATTTCCCGGCCGCACACCTTGAGCTCACCATTAGCTTCGGGCGAAGCGGGCGATGTCCACAGCGAACGCATCGAGCATTTCCGGGGTCAGGGTCGGACGCATCGCACTGATCACCCCCAATAGTCCTCCGTACCGGCGTGACAACGTCCCCCTGTTCGACACTGCACTCGAACGTCGTCTGCGCGACCATCCGTGCCGCGTGCGCCACATCCGCGGGAGTAAAGCCCGCCGACGCGGCCACCAACGCCGGAACAGCTCCCACAACGCATGCCGGGCCTGCTCATCCGGTGCCCCGATCGGCAACACGTAATCGAACCGACCACGCCGCAAAAATGCGTCATCGAGGTCACGCACCGAGTTCGTCGCGCACACCAGAAGCCGCCCAGCCCGCTCCCGGAAACCGACGATAGATTTCAGCAACTCGTCCACCACTCCTACCGAATCCGACCCTGGCCGGCGCCGGGCCGCGACACCTCCTCCACCTCGTCGATGAAGACGACCACATGATCGAGTTTGGCCATCGACCCGAACATCTCCCCGATCCCCGCCGCCAAACCGCCCCCATTCGAGGCCAACCGTGACGGAAACAATTCGACGAACGGCCACCCCAACCGGCTCGCGATCGACCGCGCAAACGTGGTCTTCCCCTTCCCTGCGTGCCCGAACAGCACCACCGCCCGCGGCGGCACCACCCCATGCTCGGCGGTGAGTACCGACCGCGACAACGGCAGCACGATCCGCCGCTCGATCAAAGTCTTCTCCTTGGCCATCCGGGCGACCTGCCGCCACAGACCTGCCGGTGGGACCGCCCCACCGAGCCGGGCCAGCACTTCCGCGATCCGCGGTGATACCGTCCCCACCTTCTCGTAATAGGTGATGCCTGCCCGCGCGGTGAAACCGGAATTGGCCAATGCCGCCGCACCTGTCTCCCCCTCGGGCAACAGTGCGCTCATCCGCCGCACCCCCCTTGCCAGCAACCGGTACTCCAGCTCGGCGATCAGAGCGCTCCCCAGTGAATCGTCCCGGGTTACACGCGCGAGCGATTCGAGTTCGGACCTGGTGTGCACGGTGCCCGTGGGGTTGTGCGGGTTGCAGAGTAGGACGACGCACCGACCGACCGCCGTCTGCACTCGTGCGATCGTGTCCCCGATGAGGTCGATGTCGAGACGGCCCGCCCGGGTGAGCGGCGCCACACCGATGTTCCGGTCTGCGTGCGAGACGTACGAGAAGAAGGGCGCGTAGACCGGGTGGTCACGATTACGGCATCACCAGGGTCGGTGCTGACGCGGAGCACCTCGATGATGCCGGTCATCGCCGCCGACTCGTCGAACGTTGCCAGACCCGTCCCATCGCCCACGTCGCTGCCGAGATGGGCATCTCCCGCGCCTGCGCCAGCAAATGGGTAACCCGCTTCCGCGAGTTCGGGGAACTGGGACTGCTGGATCGCCCGAGCGTGCCCCACCACCAACCAACCGACCGCCACCCCCACCTCGGTGGTGGCACGGATCGAGAAGCTGCGCCGCGACAAGAAATGGTCCGCCCGCCGCACCGCCCACGAACTGAGCAGTGATGGCACCACGATAGCCGTGCGCACCATCAGCCGACACCTGGCCCTCCTCGGATTGAACCGGCGCAAGTTCCTCGACCCCACCGGTGAGAGCAACCGTGAACCAAGGCGAATCGTCGCCCGCTGGCCGGGGCTTATGGTGCACGTGGACGCGGGTGAAGGTCGGGCGGATACCGGAAGGGCGGTGGCTGGCGTGCCAACGGCAAGCGCTCTGACCAGGCGAAGGCCGTCGAACGCGCCAAGGCTGCCGGAGCCCGCGCCGGCTACGTGTACCTGTACTCCGCCGTCGACGGGTTCTCCCGCCTTGCCTACACCGAGGCTTTGACCGATGAGAAAGCCTCCACGGCAATCGGATTCATGCATCGAGCCCGGGTGTTCTTCGCTGCACACTTCCGTCGGCCACATCAATCGGATCGTCACCGACAACGGCTCATGCTACCGCGCGAAAGACTTCGCCAATGTCCTGCACGGCGCGCGCCACCGGCGAATCAACCCATACACCCCACGGCACAATGGCAAGGTCGAGCGCTACAACTTCGATCCTGTCCGAGGAATTCCTCTACGCCCGAACCTGGACCAGCGAGCAGCAGCGCTCACGAGCTCTCGAAGTGTGGAACGTGCACTACGACTACCATCGACCTCACACTGCCGCCTGAAACCGGCCACCCGCGAGCAAGTTCCACGCCGGTGTCACCAACGTTATGGCCTCATCCAGCTAGAGGACTCTTGTTATGCGCTCGCGGCAAGGGCCAGCCACCGTGCATTGGCTCGTGCGATGGCACAATTCGTAAGGATTTGTTGGATCGATGTCGCGCGGCGGGGTGCGATCAGACTGACGCACGCAATCGCAGCATGAAGGACATGCAACGGCATTTCGACTACTCCTAGGTCTGTGGCGAGATCCCAAGTCGGTACATCGACTACTCCGTGAATGCCGACGGCCCGCGTCCCGAGGCTGGCTACAGGTCAGAATGCTGCTCGCCAGCCTCTATGAAACCTTCAACAACAAGGGTTCTGAAGCACGCGAAACCCACATCAGTGTGATTCGGGTGTCAACGATCTGGAACTGAGGGTGTTCGCTTCGATCCCCTTCCGGGGACCTCTGGCGTTGATAAGCTGACCGGACCGAAAGGTCGTCCGTGGATAGTGGGTCAGAGGTTGGAATATAACTGGTCGGTCAAGTAGCAGCTTTCGAGCGATGACGTCGCCGACCAGGGCGGTGACGTCATCGCCTTCGACACTCAGTTCACGCACCCAGGCCAACAATTCGATCGACGGTGCTCCGCCGGAGTACCGCACCAACGTCGATCGAGGAATCTACCGGAGCCACTTCCCTCTACTGGTTCCGCGGTCAGGCGGGGTTGCGGCCGATGAAGAACTCTCGGAACGGATCCATACTCGGCTCCAGTCCGGCGTCGATCAAGCCCTTGCGCAGCGCGGCCATCTGGTGGTCATGGATGCGCTGGGTGGGTTGCCGCAGCGGGCCGCCGTTGTAGCCCTGCAACCACCCCTGAAACTTCCACGCCTGGCGGTTGAGGAACGACCCGCCGTGCATTCCGTTGAATAGTCCGGCTTTGACCTTGCGCGCAGGATGCAACTGCCAGTAGATCTCGGTGGCGTCATCGTATTTGCCGTCGCGCAGCAGCTGCATCACACGCGGAATCATGGGTCCGAAGTATTCGTGATCGCTGGTGGCCGAGAGCTGGATGGGAATGACTTGCGAGAGCGGGATCAGTTCGCCTTCGATGGGGATCGAGATGACGATCTCCTCACCGAAGAGGCGATGGCATTCGATCGCGCTCTGGATGCTCGGGAAGCCGCCTTCGGCTTTTACCACCGCGAGATTGGGGATCTCGTCGATCATGCGGCGAATGATGCGGGTGGGGATATCGGACGGATGAATGCGGCCGCTGAAGCCCCAGATCACCATCGGGAACAGGATGATACCCAGGTTCGTCGCGTCGGCGACGGCCTTGGTGTAGTCGAAGATCTCCTGCTCGGACTCCGGGTAGAAGTTCGGCGGGTAGGACAGCAGCACTAGATCGGCGCCGGCCTCCTCTGCGCCCCGGACGGCTTCGATGTTCTGCTCCAGATCGTTCCAGCTCGCGTGGTGGACGATGTAGAAGTCATCGCCGGCCTCGTCCTTGGAAATCCGCAAGAAGTCCAGGTATTCCGGCAGGGTGATGCTGATTTCCGAGATACCGAGACTGCCAATGAAACCGTGTTCCTTGGCGAGGCGGATATCGTGGCGAATGCCTTTTTCGTTGATGCGGCGGAGGTCGTTCGTGAACGATGGAATTGTGCAGTTGACGGCGCCGACGAGCTTCTCGCGGGCCCATTCCCGGGCTTCGGAGCGTGTGTAAACAGCCATGACGGGCGTTCCTTCCGATTTTCGATCAATTGATTTCGATGTGTTGGGCCGGTTGAACGGCTCCGGTCAGTTCGCGCCGCTGCCCGCCCACGCGAGGTACTTCATCTCCATGTACTCGTCGATGCCGTAGATCGACCCTTCCCGCCCCAGGCCGGACTGCTTGATGCCGCCGAAGGGCGCGGTTTCGTTGGAGATCAGGCCGGAGTTGATTCCGACCATGCCAGCTTCGAGGGCCGCCGCCACACGCCAGATTCTCTCGGCGTATCGACTGAAAACATAGGCGGCCAAGCCGAATTCGGTGTCGTTTGCCTGCCGGATCGCATCCGCCTCGTCGGTGAACGGGATCAGAGGGGTGATCGGGCCGAAGGTCTCTTCGCGGGTGACCTTCATACCGGCGGCGACATCGGCCAACACCGTCGGCTGGTAGAACTGCCCGCCCCGGTCATGTCGCGCACCACCGCACACCACACGTGCGCCGTGGGCGACGGCGTCGGCCACATGTTCTTCGACTTTGGTGACAGCAGACTGGTCGATCAGCGGGCCCAGCATGACGCCCGGCTCGAAACCGTCGCCGACCGGAAGGCCGGAGACCCGGTTGGCCAGCTCCGCGGTGAACCGCTCGTAGATGCCGGTTTGCACATATACCCGATTGGCGCTGATGCACGCCTGACCGGTGTTGCGGTACTTCGCGGCGAGCACACCCGATACGGCGACCTCGAGATCCGCGTCGTCGAAGACGAGTACCGGCGCGTTCCCTCCGAGTTCCATCGATGCCTTCTTTACCGTCGCCGCCGACTGCTGCAGCAGCAGCCGCCCGACCTCCGTCGACCCGGTGAAACTCACCTTCCCCACCAACGGGTTTCCGGTGAGTTCCGCGCCGACCTCCCCCGCCTTGCCGAGCACCACGCTGAACACACCCGCCGGCACCCCGGCACGAGTGGCCAGCTCCGCGAGAGCCAGGGCGGTGAGCGGTGTTTGCCCAGCAGGCTTGACGACCATCGTGCAACCCGCGGCCAGCGCAGGAGCAACCTTGCGAGTGATCATCGCTGCGGGAAAGTTCCACGGCGTGATCGCGGCGCACACCCCGATCGGCTCCTTGAGCACCAGGACGCGGTTCGCGGGATCGGGTGCCGGGAAGACATCGCCGCGCACACGTTTAGCCTCTTCGGCGAACCATTCGATGAACGATGCTGCATATGCGATTTCACCGCGCGCCTCGGTTACCGGCTTGCCCTCCTCGAGGACGATCAACCGCGCCAGATCCTCGGCGTGCTCGTTGACGAGGTCGAACCAGCGCCGGAGGATCTGGGCGCGTTGCTTGGCGGACCGGGCCCGCCAGCCGGGCAGGGCGCGGTGTGCTGCGTCGATGGCCGCGGCGACCTGCGGACGGCTCAGCGAGGGCAGGTCGGCCAGCTGTTCACCGGTCGACGGGTTGGCGATGGTGAAACGCCCGGATTCACCGTTTTCAATCCACTGTCCGTCGATATAGGCCGCAGTGCGGAACAGGGTGTGGTCCGCGAGCGTTCGGCTCTCGGTGGCAGCAGTGCTCATGGTGCGTCCTTTACTTGTGAACCGGTGGGATGCGGATGGGCAGTTCGGATCCGAGCCCGGACGTGCGGGCGGCGTCCGCGCACATAGCGGCGACGGCCAAGTCCTGAACGGCGGAGCCGACGGACTTGTACACGACGATCTGTTCGGTGGTCGTGCGCCCAGGGTGCCTTCCGGACACGAGGTCGGACAGCGCCGCGATCCGGTCGGTGACGTCGATGCCCGCCTGCGTCGCGGCGATGAGATCGCCACTGTCGTGCAGTACTTCTTCCAGGACGTCGGCGATGACGACGTCGGCGCGTGCGATCACCTCCGGATCGACCTCGCGCTGCTCCCGCACGGTCGATCCGATCGAGACGACGGTCATTCCCGGTTCGAGCCACGCGCCCAGCAAGATCGGCGATTCGTTATAAGATCGCGCCGCGCAGATCACCACGGATGCGCCCGAAACCGCTGCCTGAGGTGACTCGGCGGCGATGATCGACGTGTCCAGATCGGCGAGTTCGTCGGCGAAGCGCGCCCGGCTCTCCGCTCGCGGGCTGTACACACGCACGGCTTCGAGCTTGCGCACCGCCGCGAGGGCGCGAACATGTTTCTTCGCCTCGAAACCCGAACCGATGACCGCAACCGTGACCGGTCCGGGTGCGGCCAGCAGGTCGACCGCCAGCGCCGATGTGGCCGCGGTGCGGTAGCCGGTGATCGAATTGCCGTCGAGCAGCGCCACCAGTTCCGCGGACTCCTGATCGAACAGGGAGATGAGGTACGAGAACTTGCGCACGCCGATCGCGCCGGCGATGGTCTTTACGCCCATCAACCCGCCGCTGCCCGGCGCGCCGCTCATCGACCGCAGGAACGAGGTGCCGCCGCGCGCAATGGTCCGGGCCGGGAATCGAGCATCGTCGGGAGCCGCCCGATAGGCGTCACGCAACGCGGCGATGGCCGGCGTCCAGTCGAAGGCCGATTGCACCGCGGCGTCGTCCAGCAGGAGTGTCAATCTTCTCCCCTTCCTTTCCAGAAGGTTGCGATACTATACGGATCGTATCGTATTGGGTTGTGGGTTTCTAGCCCCAGACTCACCACCGTCGGCTGACGACCGGAGAGCCCAGGGTCATCCACCCATCGAGGCGTAACTAGGAAGCACTGGGCTTCGGTGCCGACTTCCGGCGGGCGGAGGTGTCCGTGGTAGCGGACAGCCCTGCCGGGGATCGGACGGTGCGGGACTGGTCCTCCGCCCCGGTCAGATGCGTTCGATAATGGTGGCGTTGGCCATGCCCGCGCCCTCGCACATGGTCTGCAGGCCGTAGCGTCCGCCGGTGGCCTCGAGGTTGTTGACCAGCGTGCTCAGCAGGCGGGTGCCCGAAGAGCCGAGCGCGTGCCCGAGCGCGATGGCGCCGCCCCACGGGTTGAGCTTGGCCGGGTCGGCCCCGAATTCGTGCGCCCACGCCAGCGGCACCGGCGCGAACGCCTCGTTGACCTCGTAGGCGTCGATGTCGTCGATGCTCAGCCCCGACTTCGCGAGGATCTTCTTGGTCGCCGGGATCGGCGCGGTGAGCATGAAGACCGGGTCGTCACCGGCAACGGCGAACGAATGGAACCGGGCCCGCGGCGTCAGTCCCAGCTTCGACGCCATCTCCTCGCTCATGATCAGCGCCGCGGACGCGCCGTCGGTCAGCGGCGACGAGTTGCCCGGGGTGATGTGCCACTGCGCCTCGGGGAACCGGGCCGCGTACTTCTCGGAGTAGAACGACGACTTCAGCCCGGACAGTCCCTCGGCGGTGGTGGAGGCGCGCACGGTCTCGTCGGCGGTGTGGGTCACCGTCTCACCGGCGGCGTTGGTGACCGAGATCGGGACGATCTCCTTGTCGAACAGACCCTTCGACAAGGCGTCGGCGGCCCGCTGATGCGACTGCGCGGAGAACGCGTCGAGGGTGTCCCGGTCGAACTTCCACTTGGCGGCGATCAGTTCGGCGGAGATGCCCTGGTTGACCAGGCCCTCGGGGTAGCGGGCGGCGATGCCCGGACCGGACGCGTCCTGACCGATGGTCGTCGTGCCCATCGGAACGCGGGACATCGACTCCACACCGCACGCGATCACGATGTCGTAGGCGCCGGCGATCACACCCTGCGCGGCGAAGTGCGCCGCCTGCTGGCTCGACCCGCACTGGCGGTCGACGGTGGTGGCCGGAACCGAATCCGGGAAGCCGGCCGACAGCACCGCCGTCCGGGAGATGTTGAGGGCCTGCTCGCCGGCCTGACCGACGCAGCCGCCGATGACGTCGTCGACCTGTGCGGGGTCGATGCCGTTGCGTTCGACGATGCTCCGGAGCACGTGCGCCAGCAGTTCGACCGGGTGCGTGCCGGACAGCGCGCCACCCGGCTTGCCCTTACCGGAGGCGAGGCGAACAGTGTCCACGATGACAGCGTTCGTCATGGAATTCCTTTCGCGCCGTTCACTTGTATTTGGTGACGGCGTGGGGTCTCGGACAGACATGCATCCTGATTGAGTGTGGGGCTTGCCGGAGGCCGAGGGGCTCGCAAGAGTCCGGCGGGAGGTGCCGCGCTCCCTGCCAGCACCCCGGCCTCCGGCTCGGCACCGCGTACGTCGTTCAGTTGACGTCCTGGACCTCGAAGGGATACGGCCGCGGCTCAGGCCACCACGGGGCCTTTTCGCGGGTCTTACTGATAGGTGACCGCAATGTGCCAACGGATTCGAGTTCGAGTTCGACGACGTCGCCGGGTGAGAGCGTCTTGCCGAGTTCGAGTCCAGACCCGAATCCCAGAGTGCCGGAACCGATCAGGTCGCCCGGCTGGAGGTAATCGGCGATCGAGACGTACGCGACCAACTCGGCGGGTGTGTACACCATGTCCCCTGCCACACAGGTGGACCAGGTCTCGCCGTTGACCCTCACGGAGCCGGTCAATCCTTCGATGGATGAGACCTCGTCCATGGTGGTGATCCATGGGCCGATGCCGTAGGCGAAGTCCTTGCATTTCTGCGGGCCCATGCCGATCGCCATCTCGGCGCCCTGCACGTCGCGCGCACTGAAGTCGTTGAAGATGGTGATGCCGAAGAGGTGATCGAGCGCATCGTCCGGCGTCAGATTGCGTCCGCGCCGGCCGACGACGTAGCCGATCTCGAGCTCGTAGTCGAATGCGTCTGTGAAGTCCGGGTAGGGAATTTCTTCGTTGTGCCCGTACACCGTTGCGGTCGAGCCCTTGAAGTATCCCGGAATCTTGTAGATGTTGGGATTGGGCAGCGCGTGCGTGACCTTCTCACTGAAATTGATGATGTGCTGACTGAAGGTCAGCCCATCCCGAATGACCGGGGAATCGACCGCCGCACACCACTGGACCTCGAGTAACGGCAGTGATGCGTCGTCCGCGGTCTCGAGGGCATCGTGCGCAGCATCCAGAAAGACATCGCCGCCACCGATGGCAGCGGCCATGCTGGACGGAAAGATGGAGCGGGCGATCTTCGACGCGCGCTCCGGTTCCGCACCAGAGCGTTGCAGCGTCAGCGCGTATGCCTGCGCCAGGTCGATCACCCGTTCGGAGTCGGGCTGCACCGCGACGATTCGTGCGCGCGGACCGTCAGGGGTCGGTCGCACCACCCTGCCTAGCTTCATTTTGGCCTCCTAGTTTATCCCTGGGAATTCTATACGATACGTCTCGAACCGCAATGGGTTTTTGACTTCATCTACAACGCCGTTTCGGCGGGCTGCGGGAGGGCGTAGGCCGGCGACGTCCGCGGAGGGGGTGCCGGCAGTGTGGCGAAGGCGAAGGCACAGATGGTGGCCAAGGCTCCGCACAGGATGAGTGCTGCCGAGTACGCACCGTGGGCATCGAACAATATCCCGATGAGCAACGGTGAGACTCCTGCCGCGATCACGAAACCCGTGTACATCCAGGAATACGCGCGGGCGTATCCCGCGAGTGCGAAGTAACGAGCGGTGAAGAAGCCGATCATGTCGATCTCTCCGCCGATGGCCAGTCCCAACGCGATTGCAGCGAGTGGAGCGAAAGCGGCGCCTCCGACGATCAGGAAGGCTGTGCCGACAGCGCTCGAGGCGCACACCCCTGCGGCAACCAGGCCCGGGCGGAAGCGATCGAGCAGAAAACCCACCACGATCCGACTGCCGATGACTGCGAAGCCGATCAGGGACGCCAAGGTCGCGGTCTGCGACGGCTCCACATCCATCGTCCGCAGCATCGGAACGAAATGTGTCAGCAAACCCACGAAGGCGAATGACATCATGAAAAACGTGCTCAACAATCTCCAGAAGGTCCAATCCCGACGAATCGCGGCGAAAGACGCGCGGGCACGCGCAGGCGCAGGCGCATCGAGCTCGACACGCTCGGTAGAGTGGCCGTCCTGTCCCCCATTGGCCGTTGCCGAGGGCTCTTTCAAAAAGGCGAGCACGGGAGCGATGCCGCTCGCCGCGATCGCGGCGAGCACGAGGAACCCCGCCCGCCAGCCGTGCTCGGCAATGACGCTGTTGACGACGAGCGGAACGACGGCCGCCGCGACACCGATTCCGGTCATCGCGAGTCCGAGGGCGAACCCGCGCGACTTGACGAACCACAGGCTTACCGTTCGCGTGAATCCGACCGGGCCGGATGCGCTGGCGAGGAAGCCGAGCGCGAACATGACCGCGAGGAAGGCGGGAACGGTGTCGACTATCGTCGCGAGGGCCAGATAGCCGGACGCGAAGGACAGTTGCCCGAAGACAATGACCCGTCTCGTTCCAAAGCGGTCGATCGCGCGCCCCGTGCACACGGTTCCCGCTGCGACCCCCGCACTGACCACCAGCAAGCCGAGACCGTAAGAGGTCTTGCTCAGTCCGATGGCGTGTTCGAGGTCGGCCGTGAACAAACCGATCGTGTACAACAGCAATCCGGAGATACCGACCGCCGACCCGAAAGCGGCGATGACGATACTTGGCCATCCGCGACGGATCTCTTCATTACACACCATGGGTACACACCTTCGACAGGGAGGAAATCGAGCGAGACGAGCGAGGATCGCTTCGTGTAATCGGCGTCACATCGCCTGGGGCTATCTCAGCCCATCCCGCGGAGTTCGTAAATTTCAAGCAACCGTGGAACTTCCACGGTGAAACGGAAGAAGCTGCCCCCAAGGGATGCGGAGGAATACGTCGAACCACCGTGCTCCCCCGCAGGGTGCCGACCTTCGGATAGCACTCCTGCTCCGGCGGTGCCGTTCGTTGTCCCTCCGTAGGCGTTCCGCCAGCCAGAGAGAGCTGCCGAAGGTTCAGGTGCGGATCCGCCGAAGGCACAGGTGCGGCGTGACTGTCCCGGATGACACTTGGAAGGGGTTGTCGCAGTTGAATTTCAGCACTCCGGTGCGCATGGCGTTGCGCGGGTGCGGCACGCGGGCGTGTGCCAGTCGAGCGGGGTGGTGCAGGGACTGTTCAGCCCATGGAGATCGCGGCGGATCGAGCTGGGGAGAGCGATTTGAGATCGAAGCCGGCCCGGGTCAGGTCGGCGAGGCTGGGCCGTTGGGGCGCCGATAGCGCTTTGCGGGCGGCCAGGTGCACGGCGGGCTGGTTCACCGATTCGACGGCGACGAGAATGTCGTCGCGGAAGCAGAAGGTGGAGAATTTTCCGGTGCCGGGGTCGGTGGGGAGCACGGTGCGGTCGATAGGTCCGCCGGCGCCGGCGATCTGGACCTTGCAGGCACCCTGGTGGCTCCAGAACCAGGGTAGATCCCGGTATGTGGTGGGGGTCCCGGTGAGTGTGGCCGCCAGGGCCCGGGCCTGGTCGACCGCGTTCTGCACCGATTCCCGCCGAACCCTGGTCCCGGCGTGTGTGCAGGGAAAGCTGACGCAGTCGCCGATCGCCCAGATGTGCTCGTCGCTGGTGCGTAGGAATTCGTCGACGTGGATGCCGTTGTCGATCCGCAGGTTTGCGGAGGCGGCCAGATCAGTCTGAGGGTCGGCGCCGATACCGATGACCACGAGGTCGGCGGGGAATCGGCGGCCGTCGTGGCCGACGACGGCGGAGACACGTCCGTGGGCGTGTTCGATCGCCGACACCTGCACGTCGAATTGAAAGTCGATACCCGCGGCGCGGTGAGTGACGGTGAGCTGGTCGGTGGTGGCATAGGTCAGGGCGCGGGCGAGTGGCCGGGGACCGCATTCGACGACGGTGACGTCGATGCTGCGCCGGGCCGCTGCGGCGGCGAATTCGAGTCCGATGAAACCGGCGCCGATGACGACGGCGGCCGTCGCGCGGTCGAGGTCGTCGTGCAGGAGGGCGGCGTCGGCGGCTGTCCGCAGGTAGTGCACCCCGGGTCCCTGTGCGCTGGGAAGGGTGAGGCGTCGGTTGCGGGAGCCGGCGGCCAAAACGAGATCGTCGTAGTGCATCCGGGTGCCGTCTGCGCACCCGATGGTGCGGGTGCGCGGGTCGATTCCAGTGACAGCGGTGCCGCGCCGCAGGTCGATCTCGTGATCGTGATAGAACTCGGCGCCACGCAGCGGCAACGGTTGCGGATCGCCTTCGGCGAGGTAGTCCTTCGACAGCGGGGGGCGTTGGTAGGGCAGTTCCGATTCGGCGCTGAGCAACGTGATCGGGCGATCGTGGCCGCGGGTTCGCAGGGAGTCGGCGAGCTGGATCCCGGCATGGCCCGCGCCGATGATGACCGTCGCGCTCATGTCAGATCTGGCTTTCCGGGAGATCGACCTCGAGACCGTCGAGGGTGGTGGTGACGAGGATCTGGCAACCCAGACGGGACCGCTGCGGGTCGCGGGCGGTGGCGGTGCAGTCGAGCATCTCGTCCTCGTCCTCGCCGACGTCGGGTAGATCCGTCAGATGCGCGGATCGGATGTAGACATGGCAGGTGGCGCACATGGCCTGTCCGCCGCATTCGCCGACAATGCCGGGGATCGAGTTGGTGACCGCGGCGCGCATCAGGGATGTGCCGTCGGGGACGTCGAGGACATCGCTGCGCCCGTCGGGCTGGTGGAAGGTGACTTTTGACATGGCGGTCTCTCTCTTTTCTCAGTTGTCCCAGGTGACCGGAAGATCGGTCAGTCCTCGGAACACCCATCCGTCCCATCGGGTTTCGCGGGTGATATCGATGCGCAGGTCGGGGAAGCGCTCGTAGAGCAGGGGCACCGCGATCTCGCCGACGGCGCTCTTGGCCGCCCAGTGGCCGGCGCATAGATGTACCCCGCTGCCGAACGCTAGGTGCGGGCGGCGTGGGCGGGAAATGTCGAACACCGCGGGATCGGCGTCGAAGTAGCGTTCGTCGCGATTGGCGGAGCCAACCACCACACCGATGGCCGCACCGGCGGGAAGGCGCACCCCCCCGAG
The DNA here is from genome assembly GCF_011603105.1 of Rhodococcus sp. A14. NCBI lineage: Bacteria > Bacillati > Actinomycetota > Actinomycetes > Mycobacteriales > Nocardiaceae > Rhodococcus > Rhodococcus sp. A14. Next base: position 88,332 of record NZ_JAAOQS010000006.1, read on the forward strand.
CACCACCGGGCGGGTGGTCTGACGGGGGTACATGCCGATCGGCGACAGCCAACGCACGGTCTCGTCGAACACCGCCGGCCACAGCGACCGGTCCTCGGACACCCGCCGCTGCTGGTCCGGATGCCTCGACAGCGCCCACACCATGTTGGTGATCATGTGCTGCGGCTCGTTCATTCCCCCGGTGATGGTCAGCTTGACGTTCGCGGCCACCGCCTGCCGAGGCAGTCCGCTGCCGACCAGTGCCGAGGTCATCGACTCATTCGGATGCTTCTCGTAGAAGGGAATCAAGACATCGAGCAGGGCGTCGACCTCGGTGCGGGCCTGCTCGCAACGGACCCAGATGTCCGGATCGTCGAGCAGGTTGCCGGTGCCGGCGATGAAAGCATGAGACCACCGCCGCATGTCCTCGACATCGACATCCGGCAGCCCCAGCAGATCGACCAGGTTCTGCGACGCCACCGGCGCTGCGTAGTCCCGGTTCAGTTCGGCAGCCCCAGGACCGGCATCGGCAAGGACGTCCAGGTAGGTACGCGCGTTGCGGGTGAACACCTCGGACCATACGGACTTGACCATCTTCGGACGCAAGGTGGGATTGATCGTCGATCGTTCGGACGCATGGTCGGGATCGTCCTTGCGCAGCATCGGATGCCCACCCAGCGCTCGCAGCATGGTCGCGCCGCTGCCCCCGACATCGGCGGTGTAGATCTGCTGGTCGCACTCGATCTCGTGGCATTCGTGGTAGCTGGTGACCAGGTACTTGTTCACGGCCGGGACCCACGCCACCGGCGCCTCGTGGCGAAGACGCCGGTACGTCGGGTACGGGTCGGCGGCAAGTTCACCGGGTGCCACCCAGTCGACTTCGGGTGCCGGGGGAAAGTCAGCCGGGCCGACGGTACCTCTCAGCGGAAGTGCGCTCTCGCCGGCGGAAGCCGGGGCGTGGGTCACCGGACAGGACATTGGCCGCGTGGCTGCCGTGTCGGTCATGTCGTTCTCCATCTTGTGCGTGTTGTGCACCACATTGGGGTTGAGACTTAGTTCACATCACCGAGTACTTCTCGTAAAGTGAATAAAAATGGCAAATATCTTCAGTTGAACGGAAGTTTCACATGGGTCAGCTCACCGTCCGCCAGCTCGAGTTGTTTTCCGCCCTCCCGCGATATGGGACGTTGTCGGAGGCTGCGGCGGCGTTGCACATATCCGAATCAGGTCTGTCACAGTCGGTTTCGGAGGTAGAGCGAATCGTCGGGGAGCAACTGTGCGTGCGCCGCAAGGCGAAGGGTTTGCAGCTGACGCCGGCGGGACAGTACTTCGCCCATCGTGCGCGTCATCTCGTCGACGAAGTGTCCTCCCTCGTCGGTGATCTCGCTGCCACGCGTGGGGAGATCACCGGCCCCATCCGGGTCGGCTGCTATGTAGGGTTCGCCGCCACGGTGCTGCCGCCGGTGCTCGCGCACTTCGCCGGCGCACACCCGAAGGCCAAGGTCGGGGTCCGGGTCGGTGGGGACGACGAGCTGCTGCCGTCACTGGCCGACGGCACCTTGGACTTCGCGGTTCTGTACGACATGTTTCTACCCTCGGACCTCAACAAGCGGGTGGTGTACGAGACCGAGGTCATGGCCGTGCTGCCGGCCGACCATCGACTCGCCGACCGGATCAGCGTGGCCTTGCACGAGCTCGCCGAGGAACCTCTCGTTCTGCTCGACTCGGCGCCGAGCACGGCCAACACCCATCGAATCTTCGCCGAGCAGGGGGTACAACCCACTGTCGGCACCGCCGTTCCCACAATCGATCTCGTCCGGGCTCTGGTGGGGCGAGGAGTCGGATACGGCCTGCTCATGTCCCGTCCCAACTCTCCCGACACCACCTCCGAAGGACGACCCCTGGTGACGCGACCGCTCACCCCTCGTGCCGGCCGCACCAGCGTGGTCGCGACCTGGCCCCGGCACATGACCCTCAGCCCGCGGGCACAGGTCTTCCTCGATCATCTCGTGCACAGCTTGTCCCGGGCCGGGGAGTCATCGCATCAACACTCCGATGCGCCCGACCTGATGTCGGCGAAAGTCACTCCGTGAACCCGTCTCTCGTATACCCACTCCCCCGTCAGACGTGCTGCGCAGACCGCCGACATCTCTCGGACACGTGGACGCGGGTTCGCGCCAGTTTCGGTTCGGTGGCACCTGCAGCGTTCCCGGTGCGCCCCGGTGAATCGCAGAGTGCCACTGGCGCGCGCCGACCCAGCGCACACACGCCGCCGCGATCTGCGCTCGAGGGCCGGCCATTTTCTGCTTGCCTCGGCGGCGTCCATTCGACCGGTGTCCCGGATTCGGACCGTCAGAGCGGTTCGCAGCCGTCCTCGCGGTTGTGTATCGGCACGAGCCCGGCGGCCTGCAGCGGGCGGAGGTCGATCAGATCACCGGCCTCCGGTGCACCCTGGACGATCATGCCGAGGTCATCGCGCAGCTGGGCGAGCGCCCGAATGCCGATACCGGAGGGGGCCAGGGTCTGCGGCACCGCGGCGAGAGCAGAGGCGACCGCAGCCTGTCCGAACCCCGTGGCGAGCAGTTCTTGCTCGACCTCGGATGCCGCCGCCTGTTGCATCCACCGGTGGGCCGCGGCCAAAGCTCGGAGATACCGGACAATTTCGTCCATTTTTCCCGAGAGGACCTTTCGGGTGGACACGATTCCGAGGCCGGGGTAGGACGGCACCAGTTCCGCTATCCGCATGGCAACGGTCATCCCCTGATCGCGGCCGATCTCGTCCAGCGGCGGCGCCAGGAGAGTCACGTCCGCCGTGTTGGCGATCAGTGACTCGAACCGTTCGCGCACGCCACCCACCTCGACGACCTCGTACTGGTCTTTCGTCCGGCCGAGCCGCGCCATCATCGAGTACGCGACGATGGCGAAGCCGTTCGTAGGGGCGTCGACCGCCAGACGAATCACGTCGAGACCATCGGTCGATAGCAATTTGGGCCGAAGCGTCAAGGCAAGATCGGTGGTCGTTTCGATCTGTGCTATCACCGCGATGTCCGAACCCGTTGCATTCCAGGCGAACAGGTTGTCTGTCGCGGTGATGCCGACATCCGCTCGGCCTTCGTCGAGTTCCCGGCGCTGTTCGTGGGAGGACCCCACCAATTTTGTCTCCACATCGACGCCCGCTGCGGCGAACAGCCCCCGATGCTGCGCCACCGCCACGACCGGGGGGACGACGAACACCGACTGCTGCACCGTCATCGACTGTGCCTCCGTGTGAGTTGTTTCGAAGCCCTCGTACATATCGCAACAGAAAGTGATTGTGATCCACATCGCATGGGGTTAGAGTACGGAAATCGATACGAGACGTCTAGTACAGCAAGGAGCTCACGTGTCTTGGGATTACGAAGTGGTGGTCGTCGGCGGCGGCCCCGTGGGGGTGGCCGCCCTCGCTCTTCTCGGCCAGGCCGGGATCTCAGCGATCGGGATCGAACGCGAAAGTAGCATGTGGCCACAGGCTCGGGCGGTGCACTTCGATGGAGAGACCCTTCGCGCATTTCAAGCCCTCGGCCTGGGCGAACAGGCGATGGCTCGATGTAAGCCGATGACGGACTTCCGCATGGAGAATGAAGCACGCGAGACGCTGTTCTCACATCCAACGGGGAAACTCGGAATACAGGCATGGCATGACGACGTCATGTTCCATCAGCCCGACATTGAGGTACTGCTGCGCAGCGAGGTGGACCGCCAGGCCGGCGTGTCACTTCGCTCGGGGAGCACCTTGACCGATCTGGAGCACATTGCCGACGGGGTTCGCTGTGTGGTCACAGACGCCGAGGGCTCTACGGAGACCCTCACCGCGCGATGGGTCATCGCAGCTGATGGGGCTACCTCGACGGTGCGGCGACTGCTCGATGTCCGGACCGAAAGCCTCGGTAGCGATGATCCGTGGCTGGTCGTTGACGGATTACTGGACGGGGAGCCCGACATCAGTGGCGACATGGTGTTCCTCGGTCATTACAGTCGGCCGGCACTGTGGGTTCGCCTTCCCGGCAAGCGGGTCCGGATGGAGTTCAAGGTCATGCCGGACGATGATCCCCAGGAGATCACCACCGCGGCCGCCATCGAGCGCATCAGCCACGGCGTTCTGCCGACGGACCGATTCACGCCGGACCGGGCCGCGATCTATACCTTCCGCGCACGGGTTGCCGAGCGGTGGCGTGCGGGCAATGTGTTCCTCGCCGGGGACGCCGCCCATCAGGCTCCGCCACTGTTCGGCCAGGGACTGTGCGCCGGCATGCGCGATGTCGCCAACCTGATCTGGAAGCTGAGTCTGGTCTCGCGGGGTCTCGCCGACGTGGACCTGCTCGACACCTACGAGAGCGAGCGGCGTCCGCACGCCCATTACTGGGTGGAGCAGGCGGCGACGATGGCAGGCATTCTGCAGACCACGGACCGCAAGACCGCCGAACATCGCGACGCCTACGTGCGCGCGAACCCCGGTGCATCTGCACCCCCGTCGCCGGCGCTCGGTCCCGGCTTGCATACCGCCGAACTCAACGACAGTGCGGGCCGACTTTCCCTGCAGCCCCGGCTGTCCGACGGAACACGCTTCGACGATCTGGTCGGCGTCCGGTTCCTCGTGGCAGCACCCGAGGACATGATCGCCGGGTTGTCACCACAGCTTCAGGGGGCGCTCACCGGTGATGGCGAGACCGTGGTGCTCACCGACCCGGAGACGTTCTCCGACCTGCTCGCCTCGGTGAATGGCAAGGCCGTGGTCCTGCGCCCGGACCGGTACGTGCTCGGTGTCGCCGACACGTGTGAGGAGCTCGGGCTACTGCTCGAACTCGTCCCCACCCTCAAAGCGGCGCTCGCCCCCGCCGTCCAGGCCGCGCCCCTGCCACAGTGACGAGCCCTTGCCCGTCACTGCCCTGAACTGGTACCCGAAGGAGATTTCCGTGTCATTCAGTCCGATCACCCACCTACGTCACGTCGACATAGCGGTCCCCGAATACGACAAGCAGGTCGCGTTCTACGGCAACAACTGGGGCCTGACCGATGTCGGCGGCGAAAGCAATTTGACGTACTTCGCGGCCGAAGGCTCGCCTGAGCAGTACATCGTGCGTGTCAGACGCGCCGACGAGAAGCGACTCGATCTCGTGTCCTTCGGCGCAGCAGACCGCAAATCCGTCGATCAGCTCGCCGACCGCCTCGCCGGTGCGAACGTCACGCTGATCAGCGAACCCGACATCCTGCAGACGCCCGGCGGAGGCTACGGATTCCGGTTCTTCGACCTCGAAGGTCGCGTCCTCGAAGTTTCCGCCGACGTCGAGACCCGCACACACCGCAAGATCGAGGAACGTGAAGCCATTCCCGTGCGACTGTCGCACGTGGTACTCAACTCGCCTGAGCCCGAGAAGATGTTGGCCTGGTACGTGAAGCACCTCGACTTGCGTCTCTCCGACACCCTCGTCCATCCCCACATGGGTGGGCTCATGTGGTTCCTGCGCTGTGGACCGCAGCATCACAGTATGGCGATCGCCCGGTGCCCCCATACCGCGCTCAATCACGTGTCGTTCGAGATGCGTGGGCTCGACGAATACATGCGCGGTAGCGGACGGCTCATTCGAGCCGAGGTCCCGAAGATCTGGGGACCGGGCCGACACCGCGCCGGCGACAACACCTTCACCTACTTCCACGATCCCAACGGCAACACGATGGAGTACACCACCGAACTCGAACTTCTCGACGAGGACACCTGGCACCCGAGCCTGTACGACACCAGCGAACCGGAGACCTCCGATGAGTGGGGCACCGCCGACTCAATGAACGAATGGATCAGCAAGCAGATGTTCAACGATCCGGACAAGGGCCTGTTCCAGTCACCCCCGGTATAGGGGCCTCGCGTACCGACACCGCAGCCCGGGCTACCCGGGCACCCGCAAGGAGCCCTCCGGTCGCGTTCGCACCCCACGGTGACGACAGATGCGACCGGAGGGCCTCCGTCGGATTTCAGGCCCACCAATGCGGCGTACACACCGATCGCTCCGAAATTCGTCGCACCGAAGAGAACATCAGCAGTCACGACTGCCACAGACGTCACCGGAAGAATTTATGACAGACTCCGCCCGGGCCTTGTTCGTCCGAGCGAAGGGCTCTTCCAGCCACCGAGTATCAACGGCCTCGAGATCGCCAACCGCATCGTCAGGGTCCGATGGCGGTCCTGCAGCAGCACAAGGGCGGACGTCCGAGCAGACAAACGATTGCGTTCCTCACCGAGCGCGCCACCGGCGTCGGCGCATCGTCGGAGGGTCAGCGGCGACGTCACAAGGAGTTGACGAGGCACCGTTCCAGCCACTGCTCCGTTTCGACTCCGACAATCTCATCCCCGACCTGGAGCGGCTCACCGCCGCCGTGCACTCCCACGGGACCGCGATTTTCTCCCAAGTCTTCGCCGGATTCGGGCGGATGGGAAGCCCGACAAGGATTGGCCGATTCTCACCGCAAGCCCGAAGAACGTTCATGACCGAGGACCGCCTCCCACCGGGAACCTCACCGGCGGGAGGCGGGGCAGTCGGCGATGTCCCGCTGTTCCTCAGCAGCACAACCGATCCGCAGACGGGTGCCGACGCGATCGCATCCGGCCACGGAGATGCTCTGATGCTTGCCCGGCAACTCCTCGCCGATCCCGACTATGCCAACAAGGTGCGCGACGGAAGAATCGACAAGATTGTCATGGTGCGACCACCAAAACTCCTGCCTGCGGCGGCTGATCGACGTTCCCGTCCGCTGCCACCAGAACCTCCGCATGGGTAGGGAAGGGCGTGAGCCGGGTGTGCGGTCCCCGCTCCCCCGCATCGTGAAACGCCCCGCGGAAGACGCTCTGATCTGGTTGACCGGTTCAGAGCCGGTCATGGCTTGGCGAGCAAGCTCGCCTCCAAGAATGAGTCCGCGGGGTCAACGATGGGATTCACACCTCCGGTCCTACACCGTCGGTGAGTGAGATCGTATGTACGAGAATGAGTGCGGGCTTGCTGGTCGAGCGAGCCCGCACCCATTTGCATACGTCAACCCGCAGCGGTGAGGCGATCAACAGCGTGGCGTACATGGAAAACGGCCGTCCGGACGCGTTCGCATTCGAGCTGACGAACCTCATAATTTTTAATGTCCACGTTTTCGTAGCCAACGCAAGCACCCGGCCTCTCCAGCAGGCAGCTTCCGCGGCGACTAGGTGTACTGATCCAACGTTGGTGACGTCACGACCACATCGCAGCCCGAACCAAACCCGACGCGCACCGAGTGGCGCATCATCAAAGTCCGCGTCATCCGCCGCTGGGGTCCGGCCCGGATCGCGTATCTGCTGGGTTTGAATGTTTCGACAGTGCACAAGGTCCTGAGCCGCTACGGGTTGGCTCGACTGCGGTGGCTCGACCGCCCGACCGGACGGGTGATCCGTCGCATGCACTCACCGCACTGCGGCGATCTCGTTCATGTCGATGTCAAGAAACTGGGCAAGATCCCCGCCGGCGGCGGATGGCGGAAGGTCGGTCGCTCGGCAGGCAGCCGCAATGCCCAAGCCGACAAAAGCAGCGGCGAGTTCGACAAGTACCACCGTCCGGTCCGCGGCTACCACTTCCTGCACACCGCGATCGACGCACACTCACGGTTGGCCTACTCCGAACTGTTAGGCGACGAACGCAAAGCCACCGCCGCCGCGTTCTGGCTACGCGCCAACGCATGGTTCACCGAGCACGGCATCACGGTCGAAAAAGTGTTGACCGACAACGGTTCCTGCTGATCACACGCGTTCCGAGACGCACTAGGTGAGATCAAGCATCGCCGAACCCGCCCCTACCGACCCCAAACCAACGGCAAAGTCGAACGCTTCCACCGCACCCCGGCACGACGAATGGGCCTACGCCCGCCTCTACACCAGCGACCGCGAACGCTGCGACGAGTTCCCGCGATGGCTGCACACCTACAATCACCACCGCGGCCACACCGCACTCGGCGGCCAACCACCCGCCACCCGCGAACCCAACCTCTCAGGTCAGTACAACTAGGCGTCGATACAGCGGGTGCGTTGCATGCCCAGACCATCGATCTCGCATTCGAGGACGTCCCCCTGGCGGAGGTACCGGCCCCAGTGCGAGCCGTTGCCGGGCGGGGATCCGGTGATCACCATGTCTCCGGGCTCGAGCTCGACGAAGCGCGAGATGTAGGAGATCAGTTCCGCGGGGCCGAAGACCATGTCGCCCGTGGTGCTGTCCTGCATCGTGTCACCGTTGAGGCGAAGCCGGATACCCAGGTTCAGTGGGTCCGGCACGAAAGCTGCCGGAACGAGCCACGGGCCGGTCGGGTAGAACGTCGGGAAGTTCTTCGCCCGCATCCAGTCCGTTCCCATCATCGCAATATCCCTGCGCGGAACCAGGCTTCGTGTGGTGAGGTCATTGCAGATCGTGTAGCCGGCGACGTAGTCGAGTGCGTCGGCCACCGTGACGTTGTGAGCACGACGACCGATGACCACGCCGAGCTCGAGTTCCCAGTCGTGGTCGGACCATCCGGTAGGAAGAAGGATGTCGTCGTAGGCGCCGCTGATCGCCGAGGGGACACCGGTCCACACATACGGTTCGCCGTGCGCTTTGCGCTCGTCGATGTCGTGGCCGGCCTCCTCGGCGAGCTCCTCGTCCGTCAGTCCGGCGGTGCCCAGCTTGTGCGCTACCGCCATCTGGATGATGTGCTCGCGATAGTTCGCTCCGGCCCCGTAGATCTGGCCCGGCCGGGTCACCGGCGGCAGCGTTCGCAGTTCCGATGCGGGTGTTCCGGGCGTAGTGGGTGAGACCGCGGCCTCGGCCAGTGTCTTGAACGCGGAGTCCCAGTCCTCGAGTAGCGCGGCGGTCGAGTCATAGGCTGTGAATGCACTGATGCCGTACACGTCGTCGTCGACTACCAGTCCGGGGAATGGGCCGTTGCCGGCGTCGAAGGTCCCCAGTGTGAATCGTTTCTGGTCCATCCTCATCTCTCTTCCGATTGGTCGGCGGTTCGGTTGCCGACCGCACTGTCCGGGCGGCGCAGGACTGCCCCCCGGCCGCGGTATTCCGCGACGACACGGGGGCCGCTGCGGACGGTGACGTCGACCAGGGAGTGCCGACCGGTGTGGTGCCGGACGATTGCCTCGGCCACCAATTCCTCTCCGACGTGTGCCGGGGTGTAGTACTCGATCGACGCACCGGCGGTGGCTGTTCCGGGTGTGCGGCTGTTGGCGGCACACGCGAAGGCGCTGTCGGCGAGGACATAGATCACCCCGCCGTGGGCGATGCGGTGGCCGTTCGCCACGGACTCATCGATCACCATGTGCAGTACCGCCCGCCCCTCCCCCGCCGAGAGCACCTTGATTCCGAATTCGGCCAGGCTCGAATCCTGCGCCAGCAGCCTGCGGACCGGCTCGGTGATCGTCATGGCACGCTCACCTGTCGCTGTCGTATCGTGCGGTCACGGATCTCGATCAGCACCTGCGCATCGTCGACCGAACCCGGGTCGACCACCTGGTCCACGGAGTGCCCGAGCAGAATCCGCTTGACCGGAACCTCGAGCTTCTTGCCCGTGCGGGTGTGCGGAATCCGCGAGACAGCAATTATGTCGTCGGGGACGTACCGTGGTGACAGCGCCGCACGAATCGCGTTGCGGATGGCCGTGATCGCGGCTTCGGGATCGGTTCCGGTGTGCAACTGCACGAACAGCGGCATGTAGTAGCCGTCGGTCTCCTCGACACCCACCACGAGTGCCTCCTCGACCTCCGGCAACGCCTCGACCACCCGGTACAGGTCCGCTGGGCCCATCCGGATGCCGTTGCGGTTCAGTGTCGAATCCGATCGTCCGACGATGACCGAGCTGCGATCGGTATCGAATTCGACCAGGTCTCCGTGGCGCCACACACCGGCGTACGTCGAGAAGTAACTCTCGCGGTAGCGCGAGCCGTCGGGGTCGTTCCAGAAGTACAGCGGCATCGACGGCATCGGGCTGGTGATCACCAGCTCGCCGGGTTGGCCGACCACCGGGTGGCCGGCGGTGTCCCATGCTGCGGCGGCAACCCCGAGCGCAGGCGGCTGGAGGCGTCCCAGACGCACCGGTTCGGTCGGCGCGCCGCCGAGGAAGATTCCGGCGATGTCGGTGCCCCCGCTGACCGATGCCAGCCACACCGGCCCGACGGCGTCGTAGACCCACCGGAATGCGTCCGGTGCCAGGGGGGAGCCGGTGACCTGGATCATTCGGAGCGCGGAGAGGTCGTGGTCGGTTCCTGGGCGCAGCTGAGCGCGCATACTGGCGTGTGTGTAGGCAGCGCCGAGGCCGAGCATCGACACCTTGTTCTCGGCAGCGACTCGCCAGACCCGGTCGATGTCGGGATGGGCGGGGTTGCCGTCGAGGAGAACGATGGTGGCCCCGCGCAGAAGCCCAGAGACGAGCATGTTCCACACCACCCAACTGGTGGTGCCGACGACGAACAGCTTGTCTCCGGGGCGAAGGTCGGCGTGCAGGGTCAGGGTTTTCAGGTGCTCGAGGACGACGCCGCCGTGTCCATGGACGATCCCCTTCGGGATGCCAGTGGTGCCCGAGGAGAACAGCACCCACAGGGGATGGTCGAACGGTAGTTGGTCGGCTTCCCATTCGTGCTCGGCGGCCACGACGTCCTGCCAGGAGTGCGTACGCATCGACGTGGCCGGAACACCCGCAGCGGTATCGACCCAGACGATTTCGCGCAGGCTCGGCAGTTGAGCGACGATGTCGGCAAGGACGTCACTGCGATCGAGACGGCGGCCACCGTAGGTGTAACCGCTCGCCGCGATCAGCACGACGGGTTCGAGTTGCTGCAGCCGCGAAACGATGGCGCCGACACCGAACTCGGGCGCGACGATCGACCACACCGCCCCGACCGAGGCTGCGGCGAGAAACCCGACCACCGCTTCGGTGCGGTTGGGCAGGATTGCAACCACGCGGTCGCCGTGCTGGACCCTGGATTGTCGCAGGAACGCGGCGAGGGCGCCGACTTGCCGGCGGAGCTCGTGCCATGTGGTCGTCGTTGTCGTACCGTCCTCGTCGATGGCCACAATGGCCTCGTCGGCGTTGTCGTGGTCGGCGAGCGCATACGAGGCGTAGTTGACCGTCGTTCCCGGGAACCATCGCCCGCCGGGCATCGTGTCGGGCACGACAGGTTCGCCGTCCGGGGTGTCGACGACGATGCCGATGTAGTCGGCGAACGCGCGCCAGAACGCATTCGGGTCGGTGACCGACCAGTGCCACAGTGCGTGGTAGTCGTCGATCGTGCCCGGCGTCACGAGACCCGATGTGGTCAGCCAGGTGACGAATCTGGTGAATTCACTGCCCTCTGTGCGGGCCTGATCGGGGCACCACAGAACCTCCCCCGGTGTTTCTGTCACGACGACTGCCCCGCCAATTCGCTCTGGGTGTCGTCGGTCGATACCGGCAAGGCGCCGAACAGAAGGAACGCCACCCGGCAGTTCTCGTCGGTTCGGTTGGACCAGGCATGCGCGGTGCCGCGCTGGACGATCACGTCACCGGCCTCGAGCCGGCACTCGCCCTCATCGAGAAGTAGCCAGATCTCGCCCTCGATTACGACGGCGAAGTCGATCGAGTCGGTCTTGTGGAACCAGAAGTGGCGGTTGCCGCTGTGGGTCGCTTCCTCTCGCGCGTGGTCGCCGCCGATGTCGGAGAATAGCTGGTCCTTCCCGGCCTTTTCGTACACGCTGTCGGGTGGGAAGTCGGCGACGCGGAAGATCGTGCCACCCAGTTCCGGGTACATCGGGATCTCGGCGTCGACGGAAGCTGGGTCGAGGCGGCCGTCGTTGGACACCGGTCCCGGTTCGGTGGCCCACACCTGCGCGGCGCCGAATCCGGGAACCGTCGGTGACCTGAAAATGTTGGGGGCCTTGCCGTCGGCAAGGACGTATGACCGGCCCTGCTCGTCGACCGCCGTCACCACCCGACGAATAGAGGCGGTTCGCGCCTGAGGCTGATTCATTGTGTGCTGCCTTTCTGAAATCAGTTCACTGCCTGAGTGGCGAATGGGTACGGCTTTTCCTCGGGAGCCACGACGCGACCTCCCGTTCTCCGATGGGGTACGCAGGATTCGATTCCGTCGAGTTGCGTCCCGGCTCGCGTCGACGATCGAGCTCGAGACCGACCGTTTCCGAGGGTTCCGGTTCAACCACTCCTTCCAATTCAATTCGATACGTACCGTACAGCACTGTGGTGTCCATCACCAGCGCCAGTGCAAACCACCACCACGAGGCCAAGGCCCGGGTAGTTGCGATCCGAGACGGACCGGATAGCATTTCGGGCATGGCCGTACGGAGTGAAGCAAGCCGCAAGGCGGTCCTGCAGGCAACCATGGAGTTGCTCAACGACACCCCACCTGGGCCGGTGTCGCTGCAGAAGCTGTCCATCGAAGGCATCGCCAAGCATGCCGGTGTCAGCAAGATGACGATCTATCGGTGGTGGCCCAGCAAGACGGCTGTAGTCATCGATTCCTTCCTCGACAACCACGTGGCGCAGACCCCGATCCACGACGAGGGTCCAGCTATCGATGCACTGCGGGCACATCTGGCGTCACTCGCACGCGTCTACAGTGGGCCGGAGGGGCGACTGATCGCGCAGCTCATCGCAGAGTGCCAGCATGATCCGGCAACCCTCGAGGAGTTCAAGCAACGGTTCTGGAAAGGACGCGCCGACGCCGCAAGGCTTTTGATCGAGCGCGCCGTCGCCGAAGGTGCCGTGCGGGATGACATCGACCCTGATGTCGTCGCCGAAATGCTCTACGCTCCAATTTACTTCCGACTTCTGTTCCAGACCGGGGACCTGGACGAGGAGGCCACCGATGCCATGGTCGACGCCGCCCTGAAAGGCATCGGCAGGTAGGAGGAGGCGCAAACATTCCGTGGCCTCGTTCTTTGGCGAAACCGTGTGGGAGCAGGACGACGTTCGGCACCCAATGCGGCACCCCCTTGCAGGCCTGAAGGCCACCGATCTGGCGCTGTCCGCGCTCGACTACGCCCTGCTCACTGCGCTGTCGGCGCTGGAGTAAAATGCCCGAGATGGGTAGGCAAGTCTCGCGGGCTCGAGCACTGACGCCACCAGCGGCGGAATTGTTCGGGCGCCAGCGCGAGCTGGCGAGCGCACGTGAACTTTTTGCTTCTACCCGCCTCGTTACACTCACCGGACCCGGGGGCGTGGGCAAGACCGCTCTGTCTGCGGCGTTGTCCGCCAAGCTCGACCGGGCATTCCGAGACGGCGTATGGTTCGTCGAGCTGGGCGCGCAACGCAGTTCAGACACTGTAGCCGAAGCCGTGGTGACACAAATCGGCCTGAGCGCACCGGCCAGCGTGGATGCCGAAGAACAGCTCCGGCGGCATGTGGCCGATCGCTCAATGCTGTTGATACTGGACAATTGCGAGCACGTCCTTCCCGGATGCCGGCGATTGGTGTCCGCGCTCCTCGCCGCCTCCGCCGAGCTGCGAGTATTGGCTACCAGCAGAGAGCCATTAGGAATCCGAGGCGAGCGTGTAGTCGCCGTTCGCCCGCTGGAAATCCCCCCGAATCATCGCGGCCTCACCGCCGACGAACTTTGCGAGTATCCGGCCGCGGCCATGCTGAAAGCCCGGGCCAAGGCGGTCAACGATCAATTCGAGATCACCGACCGGACTGCGGCGGAGATCGCACAGCTGTGCACCTATCTGGACGGAATGCCGCTGGCTATCGAGCTCGCTGCTATGCGGCTGCGATCGCTGTCGGTGCACGAGCTGCTGACTCACATTGACGACCGATTCGCACTGTTGACCTCGGGTGACCCCACCGCCGCGCCGCACCACCGGTCTTTGGATGCCCTGGTGCGGTGGAGCTATGACCTATGCTCCTCCACCGAACAGCTGCTCTGGGAGAGAATGGCCGTGTTCAGCGGCAGCGTCGATCTTCCCACGATCCGCGCCGTGTGCGGGCTCCCTCCACTGCAAGGAACCAAACTGTTCGACGCGCTCGATGGCTTGGTATCCAAGTCGATTGTTCTCACCGAGACGACGCACGGCGACATGCGCTATCGGTTCTTGGAAACTCTGCGCGAGTTCGGGCGAGCCCAAGCCGGGGCCGGCGAAGACTACGGTCGCGTCCGGCGTGCCCACACGGAGTATTACCGAACGTGGGCGAGCAGAGCCGCCGAGAACTTCTTCGGCCCGCGCCAACTCGATATGGTCCAGCGGTGGGAGTCTGACCTCACCGACCTCGAGTTAGCCTTTGACCATCTCCTCCACGCGGCTCCGGGCTCTCATGGCGCCCTGGAGCTCGCTGCGGACCTCCGCTTCTTCTGGATGAATGGCCATCTCCGTGAGGGTCGCCGCTGGCTGGAGCGTGCCCTTGCCAACGATATGACCGTCTGCGCCGAGCGTGGCAATGCCCTGTGGGCAGCGGGGTGGATTGAGGCGCTGCACGGCGAAACGCATACTGCCCGGGAGCTTCTTGACGAAGCGGACACGATCGCCCGGAAGATCGGTGATCCGCGAATTGCTGCGCGGGCCGCGACGTGGACAGGATTGGCCGCGTTGATCACCGGGGATTTCGAGGTTAGCCGCTCATCTCTGGAAATGGCTTACACCGCCCACCTCGAGCACGCGGATGCCGAGGGTCTGCTGATGACCTTGTTCCTGCTCGGATTCGTCAGGAGCATATCCGGAGATCATGTAGGTGCCACGGACGCCGGCCGGGAAGCCGTCGAACGAAGCGAACGTCTGGGCGATACTTGGGGCCGCTCCTATTCGCTGTGGATGTTGGGATTCGACGCGTGGACGCGTCAGGACCTCGATGTCGCTGAGGAGTACGCCGAGCAGAGCCTCACATTGCGATGGGACTATCACGATGACTTCGGCAGTGCAGTCGTCCTCGATCTGATGGCAGGCATCGCGCTGGACGACGGCGATCCCAAGAAGGCGGCGAAGATGTTGGGCGTCGTCGCTGAACTGCTGGCCATTGTCGATACTGCGGTACCGGGCATGCTTGGCTCGCGCTATCAGGCGATCAAATCCGCCGTCCAGGATCGGCTCGGGGACGACCTGTTCGCCCGCCATCACGACATCGGTCGGCGACTGGACCGCGGTCAGCGGATGCGCTTGGCGCTGGGGTCGGTCGCCGCCGTCCCATCGGACCCGACGGACACGGTGGCTGCGGCTGGCTTGCTGACGCCGCGGGAAACGGAGGTAGCGGCGCTGTTGGCGGAGGGTCTCAGCAATCGTGCCATTGCCGGCAAGCTGGTGCTCTCTCCGCGCACAGTCGAGGTTCATGTCGAGCACATTTTGGCCAAGCTTAGCGTCAAATCACGCACTGAGGCCGGTCTGTGGGCAGCCGCCGCCCTCGGCAAGAAGGCGTGACGCGCGTCCCCGGATCGGTGTCCCATGTCACAGGGTACGTAGATGCCCAATTACGTAGCTTCTAGGTGTTCCCACGCTGTCACGGACATGCCGCGCGGGGGAAGGTGGAGTTCCCATCCCGAGGACCCAGGTGCGAGGGATGGTCCTAATTGTCGACTGGAACCCCAGCGCTGGACCACCGGTAGGTATCCGCCAGCGACGGCGTTCTCCCCTAGGCAGGTTCACCATGCAATTGCGCGAGCTTCAGTGGTTCACGACGCTGGCCGAAACCGAGCACATCACGGAGGCTTCGATACGGTTGAATATCAGCCAGCCGACCCTGTCGCGGGCGTTGGCCCGAATCGAGCGCAAGCTTGGAGTGCAGCTTTTCGACCGCCACCAGAACCGGCTGCGACTGAACAGGTACGGCAAGCTCTACCAGGCCCACGCGTTACGGGCACTGAACGAGTTAGACCGTGCGGAACAACGGATCGCCACCCTGGTCGATCCGGATCGAGGCTCGGTGTCGCTTGGGTTTGCGCATTCCTTCGGTGGGTGGCTGATACCGGATCTGCTCATGAGGTATCGCGGTGTCGCGTCAAGTACGTCCTTCGAATTACATGGGGGTGCTTGCGATTCCGTGGTGGACAGTGTGCGGCAGGGGAAAATTGATATCGGCTTCGTAGCTCCTGAGCCGGCCGCGGACGATCTCGTGTGGATACCGCTCGGGCATGAGGCCCTGTGTTTGAGGGTTCCCGCGGGCCATGCGTTCGAGGGCCATGACCATATCGCGATGACCGATGTCTCAGACGAGCCAATGGTCGCACTGAAGGCTGGACACGGTCTACGCCAGGCCACGGACCGCCTATGCCGGGAGGCGGGGTTCAGGCCTCGCATCGCGCTCGAAGCCACCGAACTTCCCACACTGCATGCCCTTGTCGCGGCCGGACTGGGCGTGGCGGTCGTGCCCGCCGCCCCATCGGGACACCCGTCCGCCACTGGTACCGTCCCGCTCAGCGACCCGACTGCGTTCCGGTGCTACGGGGCGGTCATCCGCAGGCATGGTCCGAGTAGCCAGGCCGCACGGCGTTTCCTGAAATTCGTCGCCGGTGTCTCGGCGATTCCGGCGCGAGCAGACCGCGCGCCGTCCGAAGGAACTCCGAGACGGGTGCTGCGGCCAGCAGTACCTGGCGCCTGGCCGGTGTCGGCTTGAGTACCGAATACGTGTCGTGCCCGAATGAGGGACCGCTCGGGGAGCAAATTTCCGCCGCGGCGCGCGGCTTAGGTCACCTCTCCGCCGTGGGATCGGCGACGTTCCGCGAGCGGCACGTTCACGTCGCAGTCGATCTCGTCGACGGTGGCCATCATCCTGCCTTCACGGTCGGATACGAACGCAGCCGGACCGCTCCGGACGCCTCATCCCGAATTGCGCCACCCGGTGACGAACGAACGCAACGATTCCGTGCCCGCGATCTGCAACTGGCCACGGACGCGTACGCAAGGAGGCTGGTCGACCACGCGCAGGCATCCGCAAATCGGCCCTTCGTGCTGCTCGACGTCGAAATTCTGCTCGCTTCGACTGCGCGGAAGGCGCGGCTGGCACTTCGAGAACTCGAATTGGCGACCCCCTCTAGTCCGACAACCTTGCGATTCGTGGGAACAGCGAGTGGTCTCGCATGTTTGGCCGCGGATATCCGCACAGCGGGAGTCGCAGATGGGGTCACGCTTCTCCCTCTCTGGAACGCTGGCACCGTGGAACTTCTTGCCCAGGTGACGGTTCCGGAACTTCACCGTGCAGGCTTCGTCAACTTTGACACCGCGAGCGCGCTCGTTGCGACCTTGGGCGGAACCACCTTGAGGTAGGCGCTGTCCGATCCGAGTGGACACGCGGTTCGTCTGCGGGTCGTGGACACCGATACGCCTTTGGCGCTATGAGAGGAAGTGCTTTACAACCATGGAATTACGTGAGCTTGAATGGTTTGTCATCCTGGCGCGAACCGAGAACGTGACCAACGCCGCCACACATCTCCACATCAGCCAGCCGACTATGTCGCGTGCACTGGCGAGAATCGAACGTCAATTGGGCGTCAAGTTATTCGACAGGAATCAGAACCGGATCCGGCTGAACAAATACGGTGAGATCTACCGGGCCCACGCGGTCAGAGCAATGCAGGAGCTCACCCAGGGCGAAGAACGGATCCGAACTCTGGTGGATCCTGAGCGCGGAGTGGTGTCCCTCGGATTCCTCCATTCCTTCGGATCCTGGCTCGTCCCCTCCCTGTTGGACCAATACCACCTGGTTGCACCGCTGACCACGTTCGAACTCGAGGGAGGGGCCGCGGACGCCATAGTTGACGCCGTGCGAAACGGCCGGATCGACGTCGGGTTCGTCGCACCTCGACCAAACGCGGAAGATCTGGCCTGGGTGCCGCTGGGCCGAGAACTTCTCTGTCTCGAAGTCCCGCCCGGGGACGAATTCGCCGATCGCGAGTCCATCACCATTGCCGAAATTGCTGGGCGGCCAATGATCGCTCTCGGCCCGAGCTACGGGCTGCGCCAAGTCGTCGACCGCCTCTTCGACGAAGCCGGTCTTACTCCCACCATCGGTATCGAAGCCACCGAATTGTCCACGCTGCGCGCACTGGTCCGGCACGGCCGCGGCATCGCCATCGTGCCGGTTCCCCAGGCCGATCAGCAGTCACCGACGGTCACGATTCCGATCAGCGACGCCAACGCATTTCGCTTCTACGGCGCGATCACCCGGAATTACGGGCCGACGGGAACCCCAGCGAGAGCATTTCTCGAATTCGTGACGGGCCACTTCGCCAGCTCGGATATCGACCGAGAGGACGAGTGACCCTTACCATCAGGTCCCGGGGGCGAGGACGATGTCGAAGGTGACGTCGCTCCACGAGCCGTTCACCACGCGCCCGTCGGGAGTGGGTCCCGACGGGTGACGCTCGAACGCCTTGATCAACGACTCCTTCACGCCGAACACGGCATCCTTCCAGCCGATCTCGTCACCGTCGACGAAGATGTGAGTCACCAAACGCCGTAAGCCAGGCGCAGTCACCATGAAATGCAGGTGACTCGCGCGCATGGGGGAACGACCTACGGCCGAAAGCATCCGCCCCACCGGACCGTCGTGCGGAATCGGATAGGGAGTTGGAGTCATACCCCAGAATCGAAACTCCCCGCTGTCGTCGGCGAAAAGGTGCGCACGTGCCGCGACGCGGTCGTCGCCGTACTGCACGTCGTACTGCCCGTCCTCATCCGCCTCCCACACCTCGATACGCGCGCGGGGAACGGGTTTACCGTGAACGTCGCGGACACTGCCGGTCACCCAGCACGGCTCCCCCTTCGCGCCGAACGACATGTCCTGTCCAAGTTCGATTCGGGGTGAACCTTCCACGAAGAACGGGCCGAACACCGTCGCCTCGGTGGCGTTCGCGACCGATGGATTGTTCATTCCGATCACCTGCATGGACAGTCCGAGTACGTCGGACAGCAGAATGAACTCCTGCCGGGTGTCCGTACACGTCTGGCCCGTTTCGGTGAGGAACGCGATCATCGTGTTCCATTCGGCTTCGGTGAGCCTGACCTCGCGGGCTGCGGCATGCACGTGCCGAACCACCGCCTTCATGACTTCTTTCAATCGGGCGTTCGGCGATTCGCCGAACGAGCCGAGGACGGTGTCGACCAGTGCCTGCTCACGCGCGGCCTGCTCACGCGCGGCCTGCTCGGTCGACGGGTTCAGCTCGGCGTTCGCTCGCTCCTGCTCGATCGTCATACTCGCTCCTGCTCATCGATCGGGTCGCCCGCCCACGCGGCGGCGAGAAGAGTGCGCAGATCGGCCAGCGCGACCGGGCGCGGGTTAGAGGCAGGAACCGCCGCGATGATGCGCTCGGCGGCGGTGTCGATGCCGTCCTCCGGCATACCCAACTGTGAGAGAGAGTCGACGACACCCAGGTCCCGGCGGAGGTCGTAGAGCCCGCGTGCAGCCGACGAGCCACCGAGGGCGTCCGACACTCGGCGCGCTGCATCGGGCGCGGCGGGGCCGTTGAAGTCCATCACGTAGGGCAGCACCACGGCATGCGTGTCGGCGTGTGACAGCCCGAATGCACCACCCAGAACGTGGCAGATCTTGTGATGCAGCGCGCTGCCCGCCGAGGCGAACGCCACGGCCGCGAGGTAGGCCCCGTAGAGCGTGGCCTCTCGCGCGTCAAGATTGTCAGGGTTTTCGGACATAGCCCGCAAGCCGGGAACGAGCGCACGGAGGCCCTCGGTGCCAAGTGCCGTGTCGATCGGGTCGGCACGCGGCGCCCAGAAAGCGTCCACCGCATGGGCGACGGCGTTGAGCCCCGACGCCACCGCCAGTCGGGCGGGCAGCGAGGCGAAGAGAGCCGCGTCATAGACCACGACTCGGGGCAGAACTTTCGGATCGGATCCGGTGGTCTTGCGATCCCCGTCCGTCTGTCCCCACACGTCGGTGGCTTCGGAGCCGGCGAACGTGGTCGGGACGGCAACGATCGGGATCCCAGTGTCGCGGGCAACGAACTTGGCGAGCCCCGTCGACGAGCCGCCGCCGATGCACACGACCGCGTCGACAGCCTCTAAACGCGCGAGGTCGACAGCAGCGCGACCGTTCGCGACCGGCACGTGCTGGACGACATCGTCGATCCGAGCCACGACCGGTACCCGGTGAGCCATCTCGTCCGCGAGGCTCGTCACGAACGAATCAGCGACGAGCAGCACGCGCGACGCGGACAGGTCCCCCACGGCCGAGACGATGTTGTCGACCGCTTGCCCGCGGGCGAACAGCACCCGTTGCCCGAGTGTGGTGTGGTCGAACTCGATCACAGCCCCGTCCTCGCGGAAGTGACCTGGCGCGACAGCCAGGACAGCAGGTGCGAAGCCACGGCGTCCGGCGCTTCGAGAGTCGAGAGGTGGCCGACCCCGGGGAGGACGACCAGTTCCGCATGCGGGACCGAGTCGACGACTTCGGAACCGAGCGCGAGCGGGGTGATCGCGTCGTGTTCACCCACGATCACGAGTGTGGGCACGTCGAGCGTGGCGATTTCGGAGCGCCGGTCGCGTCGGTTCGACACGGCCGTCTGCTGTGCGATGAACACCTCGTCACCGAGATCTCGCGCCATCGTGGCCGCGGCTTCGGCGACGTCCGGCCGCTGCGGGGCGACAGCGCTCGAAATCATTGTCACCGCTTCGTCGAATTCCCCTGCTAGAACTTTCTCGACGAGGCGCTGGGAATTCGCGCGCCGATCGGAATCGGCAGCGATTGCGGACGAGTTGAGCAGTACCAGGCCTCGCACGCGACCCGTTCTCCGGAGCGCGATCTCCAGTGAGACGTACCCACCCATGGAGTTTCCCACGAGGAAGAATTCCTGCGGGCTCTGCTCGAGTACGCGGTCGGCCATGTACTCGATCGAACTGCCGTGACCGCGCACCACGACGCTGGTTACCTTGTCGCCGAGGATGTCGGCTACCGGCCGCCACGAGCGAGCGTCCGATCCCAGCGCCGGAACGAATACCAGGGGCACGTCGAGCACGTCGCTCATGATGCAGCTCCGTCGACCGCGAGGATGCATCCCGACGTGAAACCGGCATGTTCGGACACGAGGTATCCGACTGCGGCCGCGATCTCCGTACCGGTTCCTGTGCGGCCCAGTGGAATAGCTGCGCGTGTCGCGTCCTGCGTCTCGTCGGACAGCGCCTCGAAGATGGTCCGCACCCGGCCGGCGGTCGGTAGAACCAGACCGGGCGAGACCGCGTTCACGGTGATGCCCGTTGCGCCGAGGTCTTTAGCCAGCTGCTTCGTGAAGCCGTTGATCGCAGCCTTCGATGCGGCGTACGGCAGCCGGGCACCTACGGTGCCCGAGGGACCTGCCAGGCCGTTGGCGACCGCGGACGAGAAGTTCACGATCCGGCCGTAGCCGTGTCGCAGCATGAGTGGCACTGCCTGTTGGCTGCAGAGGAAGGCGCTGGTTACGTTGTTGTCGAGCACCCGCCGCCAGACGTCGGCGCCGAGGTCGTCGAGCGAGCGCACCGGATCCGTTCCGCTGCCTCCGGCGGTGTTGACCAGTGCGTCGAGACGGTCGAACCGCTGGTCGATCTTCTCGAACGCAGCGACGACGGCTACCTCGTCGGTTAGATCGACCGCTAGCGTGAGCACCTCGACGCCGGACATGATGGTCTCGATCTGCTTCTTCGATGTCTCGAGCCCGTCCTCCTGGATGTCCAGGAGGACGACGGAGAATCCGTCTTCGGCGAGTTGCTGCGCGATTTCGGCGCCGAGTCCCTGCGCTGCACCGGTGACCGCCGCGACTCGCCTCTCAGCGTTGTGCTCAGGCACGTACTTTCCTCACTTCGTGATGACGATGAATGGTGATGGTCGGATGCGTGGTCACCCGAGCGGACCCCAGAACGTTTCGCCGCCATAGGTATCGGACATGGGTTCGAGCGTCTCGGGCCAGACTCCGGGTTCGACGCGGCGTCGGCTCTCAGGTGAGCGCACTGTGCCGTCCCACCCGACCTGCTCCATGTAGTAGTAGAGCTGCATCACGTGACCGTCCGGCGCGACCGCGTGGATGGCGTAGTCGATGCCCGGGTGAATCTCCTGCGGCAGATCGATCAGCTTGACGCCGCGTTCTTCGAGGAAGGTCTTCGCGTCCCGCAACTGCTCGTAGGAACCGAGCTGGACGCCGAAGGACAGCAGGGTCGTGTTGTCGCTCAATCCCAGTGCACTCCGGACCTCGAGCGGGAAGAGTGCGATGCTGTGGTGTTCGGTGTTGGCGCGCAGAAAGAGCACGCGGTGACCCTCGACGGTCGACTCCTCGCTCTTCACCAGTCCGAGCGTTTCGGTATAGAAGTGTTCCGCCGCATCGAGATCGGCAACGAAGATGCTGACCGGACCGATGCGGACCGGTTTGAAGGGACGGGCGAGCAACACTCCGCCGACGTCGTAGGTCTTGGGTAGCGTGTCGATCCAGCGGTGCCCCGAGGTGAGGTCGATGCCCTTTTCCTCGGCTTCCTCGAGCTCGCTCGCCTCCGACTTCGTGGGAAGCGCGGGATGTTCGTTGGCCCAGGGCCACATCACTTCCGGCTTGCTGACGCCGTCCCAGCCCACCTGCTCGATGCCGTACTCGAGTTCGTTGGTGTGACCGGTGGGGTCTGGGAAGTAGGTGTGCCAGTTGGAACCGGGGTCGCGGCCGTACCGCTCGATCGTGGAGCCCTGCTCCTCGAGCCACAACCTAGCCTGCACCACCTCACGCAACGATCCTGCCTGCCAGGTGATCTGGTTGACCGTGATGTCGTCCCGAGCAGGGTTGTCGTTCTTGTCCACCCACGAACGGGGCATGAGCACCAGGGTGTGGTGGTCGCTGTTGTGCCGCAGGAAGTAGATCTTGGTGTCGGACAGGCCGTCCAACCACACACCGGGATCGTACTTCTGCAGATCGAGCATGTCTGCGACCACGAAGCCGAGGACATCACGGTAGAAGCCGACGGCTGTTCCGGTGTCAGTGACGCTGATGCCGAAATGGTTGAGACGACGAATTTTGAATGGTCGGTCGTACGAGACACCACCGACCGAGTATTTCTTCGCGGCCATGACTACTTCTTCCCGCCGCGCGATCCGGAGATCGTGTTGGTGATGGAGCCCAGTGCGGTGGAGCTGACCTCCACAACATCACCCGGGTTCAGGAAGAGCGAATCGTCCGCGAACTTCCCCTCGGCGTCGCGGGTGCTGGAATCGACGGCCGTCCCCTTGGGCGTCCCCCCACTGATCAGATCCCCGGGGAACAGCGTCGAATCCCTGGACAGGTACTCCCCGAGCGAGGCGAAGCTATGGATCATCGACTTGGTGTTCCCGCTCTGCCGAACCTCGCCGTTGATGCGTGCTTCCACCGGGATGTCCTGCGGATCCAGGCTCTCGTCGACGACGATCCAGGGACCAACCGTTGCGGCGCCATCGAAGTTCTTCGAGTACTGGAAGTCCGGTCCGAACGAGACGTTATCCCTGATGGACCAGTCGTTGACCAGCGTGTAACCCCAGATGTACGAACCGAAGTCGTTGGCCGCGATGTCCTTGGCACGCTTACCGATCACGACGGCCACTTCCGCCTCGTAGTCGAGCAGGTTGGTCCGGCGCGGGTAGGCCAGGTCGTCACCGTCGGCCGAGACGACTCGCGGGTCCTTGATGAAGTACTTCGGACCACCGGACACCAGCCGGTCGAGGGTTGCCTTGTCACTCCCGTTAGAGGTGTTGTCGGCAGCGGCCTGCATGTGGTCGGCGAAGTTGGCCAGTGCGGCGAAGATTCGCGACTGCCCTTCGATCGGCGCGTGCAGCGTGACTGCGTTCAGGGGGAACACGAGCTGTTCGCCGTCGACGCCCGTCTTGTCGCTGTCCTCCGACAGGAAGTCGAGCGCCGTGTTTGCACCGGCGAGTGCGTCGTCCCCCTGCTCGATGAAGGAATTCAGCTCGGCTGGCACCTCGTGCGCCGCTCGCGCCGCCGGACGCACGCTGTCCGTGCGCTCGGTCAGATATTTGGCGTACGCACCGTTGACGTCGACGACGTCATCGCCCACGACAACGCCGACTCGTCGATTCGGACCGAAGACTGCGATCTTCATTATGCTCCCTGTGATCGTTTGATGCTTGGTGTGGTGGTGCTGACAGACCCGGGGTCACTGCCACCGATTACGGCGTGCGGCTGGACGGATCGACACCCACGTCGTTGAGCAGGCGCCCGCCGTCCGGGGTCAGACTGTAGATCGCGAGCCGAGTGATCTTGCCGTCTCGAACGGTGAAGAAATCTCCCAGTACGATCTGCGAGCCGTTGGCGTTCAGGTCGATCTCCACTGACACGTTCTCCCCGTCGACGACGGGTGTCCTGGGCGAGGGGATCATCTTCCCTGCCTTCAAGCCACCTTCGTACATGCGTCCGATAGCTTCCGCGCCGGAGAGGGTGCCCGCTGCGTTATGCAACAGGGCATCCGGGGCGAACAGGTCCGCCACCGCGGCGGCGTCGCCGGCGGCGACACCGGCGAAGTACGCGGCGACGACCTCGGCGGGGCTGGATGCCGTTGCGTTCCGGGCAGCTCCGGCCGACGTGGTCGACTCCAGGTACCGCGTCGAGGCGTACACGGACTGGTACTCGAGGTAGGGATCGAGGCCCTCGGGGCCGAGTTCTCGTCCGAGGCCGGAGTCCTTGAATCCTCCGAAGGGTGCGCCGAGATCAAGGGTGTAGTAGTTCAGGCCGATCGTGCCCGTGCGGACCTGACGAGCCACTCCGAGGGCGCGATCCTCGTCAACGCTCCATACGGATCCACCGAGGCCGTAGTTGCTGTCGTTCGCCATTCGGACCGCTTCGTCGTCTCCTTCGAACGGGATCAGAGCCATGACCGGACCGAATACCTCTTCGCGCGCCAGACGGTCGGAGTTGTCGACATCGGCGAATACCGTGGGCTGGACGAACCATCCTTGATCGAGACCGTCGGGCCGACCACCGCCCGTCACCAGGCGTGCGTTCGAGTTCTTCGCGATGTCTATGTAGCCGAGCACCTTGTCTCGGTGGGTGGGGGTCGCCATGGGTCCCATGGTTACCGACGGGTCCAGCGGGTCGCCCAGTGTGTACGAGTCGGCGAAGTTCGCGACGGCATCCACCACTTCGTCGTAGCGCGAGCGTGCGATGAGGATGCGTGACTGCGTCGTGCAGGTCTGGCTGTTGTTCAGGAACGATGCGTTGTCCAAGCCCGCGAGGAAGGTCTCGAGGTTGGCGTCCTCGAGGACGATGGCCGCGGACTTTCCGCCCAGTTCCAGAGTGGAACGGCGAAGCAGCCGACCGCACTCCTGACCGATGATGCGCCCTGCTTCGGTCGAGCCGGTGAACGCGATTTTGTCGACCAGAGGGTGTGAGACGAGCGCCGCGCCGGCGTCGCGGTCGCCGAGGACGATGTTGAGGACACCGGGCGGCAGGCCCGCCTCCTGCGCTGCATCGGCGAATACATATGAGTCCAGCGCAGTCTCGGGGGACGGTTTGAGAACAACGGTGCACCCGGCGGCCAGCGCCGGCGCAATCTTGAACATCGCCAGGGCCTGCGGGAAGTTCCACGGAGCGATCGCACCGACGACGCCCACTGGCACGCGGCGGACGATGGTCGATCCCGCCTGGCTCGGGCGGACCGATTCGAGCGGCAGGTTCTCGACGATGTCCGCGTACATGCGCAGCAGAGCCCCCGGGGCTCCGCCGTTCAGTGCCTGCGACAGCCCGAGAATCATCCCGTTTTCGCGGCTGACGAGCGTTGCCGTGTCAACCGCTCGGGCGTCGAGGGCGTCAGCGAAAGCACGAAGCACGGTGGCGCGCTCGGCAGCCGTGGTTCGGCCCCATGGGCCCTCGTCCAGGGCCCGACGGGCGGCGCGAACGGCTGCGTCGATGTCGGCCTCGCTCCCGAGCGCGGCCACCCCGATGCGCTCGCCGGTGGCAGCCTCGATCTGGTCCCGGAGTTCTGTGCGCACCGGGTCGATCCAGGTGCCGTCGATGAAGAAGCGGGTGCGGTCGAGGCTGCTCGGCCGGTCGACGGTGACGGACATAAGTTCTCCTTGCTGCGAGGTCGCGTGATCCCGAACTTCGGTGTCGGCGGGCGCATACGGCCGGCTTGTCGCCTGCACCGGCGAGATCCCGATCACTGTCGATCCTGTGCTGACGTGCCCGTCATCGCAATGCCAGGATGTTCCCCGTCCTCATACTCTGGACGCATTGTCGCTGGTTGAGCGATATGGGAGGACACACCGAGACCTGACCGCCGGTTATTGTCGAGACATGACGGGTGAGAGAAGACGCTACGTGCAATGTCCGTGCGGGGAGCTCATGGAAGGGCGCACCGACGACCTTCTGGTCGACGAGGTTCAGCACCATCTGCGCGAGCAGCATCCGCATCTCCGGTACGACCGCGACCAAATCCTGTCTATGTCGTACTGACCGGCGTCGTACCGACCAGCATCGTCTCAGTCGACGTGGGGGGTCGGGGCGCCCGCAGCGCGCAGAACCGCGTGGGCGCGGGCCAACACCGGCGCGTCGACCATGAAGCCGTCCACACGCACCGCCGCACCCGACGCAGCGGCGTCGACGATCTTCCGTGCGTGAGCGACGGCGATGTCGCTGGGGTGGAAAGCCGTACGGCTCGGCTCTACTTGCGACGGGTGGATCAGCAGCTTGCCGGCCATGCCCAGTTCGATGGCATAGCGGACGTCGTCGGCGAGAACCGCACCGTCGTTCAGTGCCGTCGTCACCCCGTCCACCGGTCCCGGCTTGTTCGCCACTCGTGACGCGAGCACCAGCTGTGACCGAGCGTGGAGCATCGCGATACGCGTTGGTTCCGCGCCGAGATCCACGGCGTAGTCCAGATGGCCGAACGCCAGCCGTGCAACGCCCGGGTCGGCGGCAATCACTCCCGACCGGTCCACACCGACCGCGGATTCGATCAGCGCGATGACGGGGCACCGGAGTCGCTGGCGGAGATCGAGATACCGGACGGAATCGTCCGCCTTGGGGACCATGACAGCGGTGAGTCCCGGCAGATCCGACAGTGCATCCACGTCGCCGATGTGCTCGGGGTCGCCCACCGAGTTCACGCGCACGCATGCGCGTCCGCCCTCGGACAACCACCGCACGACCTCGGTTCGCGCTGTGGCCTTGTCTCCTCGTGCCACCGAGTCCTCGAGATCGAGGACTATGACGTCCGCCCCGGTGGCGAGCGCCTTGTCGAACCGGTCGCTGCGGTTCCCGGGAACGAACAGAAACGTCGTGGCCTCCTGCACTCGCGCCGTGGTCTCCGCGAGCGCGGAGACACTTGTCGACACGGTCAGAACCCCGCCGGAACCGTGGATTCGGGTGCGATCCCGAACTCCGCCAGAATCGCCTCGGTGTGCTGCCCAACGTCCGGGATCGGACCCATGACGGGGGTCGAATCGGACATGGTGACGGGTGGAATCAGGGCGCGCAACTCCCCGACCGGCGACTGGTAGGTGCGCCACCTGCCCCGCGCTTCGAGCTGCGGATGCTCCGCGAGACCGTCCATGGTGCGCAGCAGAGCGTTGGCGATACCCGACACTTCCAGTAGCTCGGCCACCCGCTCGGCCGTGAAGGCTTGGAAGACCCCCTCGATAACGGCGCGCAACTCCGCGTTGTGCTCGACACGCAGGGAGTTGCGCACGAAGCGCTCGTCTCGCGCCAGCTCCGGCGATCCGAGGAAGGTGCAGAACGTCGCCCATTCCCGTTCGTTCTGGATGCCGAGGAAGACCTGGTTGCCGTCGCCGCACGTGAAGGGACCGTATGGAGCAATCGCCGCGTGCCGGGCTCCGGTGCGGGAGGGGGACGCGCCCCCGTATATCGCGTAGTTCAGCGGAAAGCCCATCCACTCCGACAACGCTTCGAGCATCGACACCTCGATCGTGGCGCCCTCGCCGGTGCGCTCCCGTTTAATCACGGCGGTGAGCACACCCGAATACGCGTACATTCCCGACGCGATGTCGGCGATGGAGATACCGACCTTGGACGGTTCGTCCTCGGTACCGGTGATGGATACCAGGCCAGCTTCGCACTGGACGAGCAGGTCGTACGCCTTCTTCGACGAGTACGGCCCACCCGTTCCGTAACCCGAAATGGACACGTGGATCAACCGCGGATTCCGAGCACGGAGCTCCTCGGCGCCCAACCCCAGCCGATCCGCCGCCCCGGGGGCGAGGTTCTGAACAAAAACGTCGGCCCGGTCGACCAAAGCCTGCACCGCTTCTCGGCCCTCCGCACTCTTCAGATCCAGGGCCACGGACTCTTTGGACCGGTTCAACCACACGAAATGACTGGCGAGGCCGTTGACGGTCTCGTCGTAGCCTCGCGCGAAATCACCGACGACCGGTCGTTCGATTTTGATGACGCGCGCGCCGAGGTCGGCCAATTGTCGTGTGGCGAAGGGAGCGGCGACGGCCTGCTCCAACGACACGATCGTGAGTCCATCAAGAGGATTCATGTTGCAGTTCTTTCGTTTCGAGTGGCGTCCGAGGCGGCGCGTCCTACACGGACGAGAGCAGAGACGGACTTTCGAGGGTCTTGGTGAAGTACAGAACTTCTGCGGCGAATTCTGGGTCGCGAGACATGCGCCGGAACATCTCGAGGTCCTGGTCGCGCGTGACGGGATCCGACGAGTGGAAGAGCAGCTTCTTGTTCGACGATGCGCGCGGACTCGCCTTGTCCACGAACGCGGCCCGACGCTGGTCCGCGTACGCGGTCAACACCTCGTCGTCGGCGCGGTGCTGCGCCACTGCCCCGAGGCCCTCGATGAGCGCGTAGGAATCGAACAAGCCCATGGTCAGCCCCAGTCCGCCTGTGGGATTGGTCGCATGCGCGGCGTCGCCGGCAAGAAGCACCCTGCCGGCTCGAAACGACGACGCGGAACGCTGGTGCATCCGATACGGCGATGCCGCGACCACCTCGGTCCGGGCGGCCACTTCGGGTCCGAACACGGCGGACAGGAACCGCGGCATGCGTTCGTCGATGGAATCGGCCGGAAGCGAGGCATCCTCCATATAGGTGTAGCGCCACATCCCGTGATCGCCGGACTCGTCGATCTTCGCGATGATTGCCCCGTAGACATCGTCGACGTAGAACGTCGACTGGGCCCAGCCGTCGCGGTCGTCCGGGAAGCGGACGTTCGTCGCCACGAAGCGCTCCGGCCACGTCATACCTTCGAAGCCCAGGTCTAACGTGCGTCGAACGGCCGAGCTCGCACCGTCCGCTCCGACCAGCCACTGCGACCGGAGAACCGTGTCGCCGTCCACGCCGCGCACGGAGACGGTCACGCCCGACTCGTCCTGATCGATGCCGGTGACCTCGTGGTCCCACAGCACCCGCGCGTTGGCGAACGTGTCGAGCTCCTCGAGGATGACTTTGGCGAGCGCACCCTGCCCCAGATGCAGGTTGTACGGTCGTTCGACCTTGCCGTTCAGGGCAGCAAGCCCGTAGGAGATGATCTCCCCGGTGTCTCGAACCCGATATGCATAGTCCTGCTTGAGGAAGCCCGCCCCACATGCCTTCTCCAACAGGCCGAGCCGTGACAGACCGTCCAGCGTCGACCAGTGGTAGACGATCGCTCGCGGTGTGTCCTGCAACGCGGGCGCACGCTCGACCACCGATACACTGATTCCGTGCTGGGCCAAACCCAGCGCGGTCAGCAAACCGGTCGGCCCGGCTCCGACGATTGTTACCTGCTGGTCTTCTTGCACGATTCCTCCGTACTGCGTTCACGACAACTCTGGGCTGTCGCTCCGATGTTCACGATCCTTTACTCGGCCCCGTAAGGCCAATACCATTGCAGCACCGTTGCCATACACTTGGCGCATGGACATCCGGAGCGTCAAATACTTTCTGGCCGTCGCGGATGCGGGGTCCATCACCGAGGCGGCGCGCATTCTGCACCTCTCGCAACCGCCTCTCAGCAGCGCGATGACGAAGCTGGAGGCCGAGCTCGACGTTCGCCTGCTGGACCGGCACCCTCGCGGTATCGCCCTGACCGATGCGGGCCGCTATCTGCAAAGCGCCGGCCGGCGGCTCGTCGCCGAAGAACAGAGAATCACCTCCGCGCTTCGGTCAATGGGGCAGGGCCTCGAGGGCGATCTTCGGATCGGCGCGGAGCCGATCGGGATGTGGCGGGTCGTCAGTGCCGCAGTTGCGGTCTTCCTCGCCGAACACCCGCGCATCACACTGGAGCTCACCGATGCCAATCCCCAAGTGCTGCTGGAGAACCTGGCTACCGGGTATCTCGACCTCGCTGTCGTGCCCGTTCTCGCCGAGGAGCCGCTGCCGACGATCAACGATGTCGCGTTCTCCATGACGATCATCGCCCACTCGTCGCTGACTCTCGTCGTGCCGCGCTCATCGTGGCTCGCGACGCAGGACCGAGTGCACCTGTCCGACCTCCGACACGAACGGTGGGTCCTTCCGTCGCGGTTACCGGGCGCACGGAGCTTGTCCCGGCTGCTGGACGACCGGTTCGCAACAGCAGGAGGCAGCCCGGCGTCGGTGATATCCGTGCCTACCGTCGAAACGGCCGCCAGTCTCGTTACTGCCGGTGTCGGGGTGTCCGTTCTGAGTCGCGAGCTGGCCGAACAGCATCCCGGCGTGGCGAAAGTTGCCGTCGAAGAGGGATGGCCGGACCTTCCGCTCGGCGTGGTGAGCCGCCGAGACGGCGTCATCACCCCCGTCGCCGAACGGTTCGGCGACATTATCCGGAACCTCGATAACCACGACCCCACCAGCCCGGATCAGACGAGCGAGGACCCGACGGGTAGCATTCCCTGAACTGTGTCCCAGCGGGTTTCGCGTCGCAGCATCGCCCGAATCCTGACGAATTCCGCGCGACGTTCGAATGCCAACACTCCGGTCACGGTGTCGCCGAGCTTGTACACGAACAGCGAACCGCCCGGTTCCTTACTCTCGACGATCTCCTCGGCACCGGTCAGAAACCCTGAGAACTGGATGCGGACACCGTGTTGATCCGACCAGAAGTACGGAACGGTGACGCATTCCACGGGCGGCAGCCCGGACACCGTATTGGCAGCATTCGTTCCCGCGACACGCCCCTGCTCCGCAGCGTTGGTCCAGTGCTCGACGCGCATCGAGGTACCGAACCGACCGTTCGGCCAGCGCACGAGGTCACCGGCCGCGTACACACGATCCGCTGCGCGCAAGTGCGCGTCGCACTCCACACCGTTGTTCAGGGTTATTCCGGAATTCTCCAGCCATTCGGTCGACGGGCGCACGCCGATACCGACGAGGATGACGTCCGCGGGTACGGTGTCACCCCCGGCGAGACGGAGCACGCGGCCATCCGAACTGTCCTCGACGCCGACGACCGCGTCACCTAGGCGCAGTGTCACTCCCGACTCACGGTGCAGGGCTGCATAAGCCGCCGCAACCTGGTCGCCGAAGCGCCCGAGGGGTTTCTCCGCGAGGTCGACGATCGTGACATCGCGGCCGTCCTTGACCAACGTCGCCGCGAACTCGCCGCCGATGAATCCGGCTCCGATCACAGCGACTGACTTGGTGTGATCGGACACCGCGGCACGCAAAGCTTGTGCATCCTGGAATCGCCTGAGCGCGAACACGTCCGGCAGCCCGCGGAACATCTCCGGGAAGATGGGATCGCACCCGGTGGTGATGACGACGGCTCCATACTCGACCTCGCCGTTCGACGTGACGACGCGGCGACCCGCCACGTCCAGTGCGGTGGCACGGGTGTTCAGAGCGAACTCGACCCCCCGTGCGCGCAGATCCGCCACGGACGGATACGTCAACGCCGCGAGATCCAGGTCGTCGCCGAGCCCGATCTTCGAGAGCGGAGGACGCTCGTATGGGGGATGCGCTTCGTCGCTGACGATGGTGACGCCGAGGTCGGGCGCATGCCGGGTAACGGTCTCGGCCGCGCGGATAGCGGCGACCGATCCTCCGACGATGAGGACGTCCGTTGTGGTGGACATAGCGATCAGCTCCCCGTCACCGTACTGGTGGCGCACACGACACCGGCGGCGCTGTGTGCTTCGGCACCGCGTTCCAGTCCGTCGACGTGCGGAACCACGGTGAAGGTCTGCGGGCGGGTCATCGGCGACACCAAACGGTATCCGAATGTTTTGCCCTGCAACGAGATGTCCTGTCGACGCATGTGCTCGGCCATCATGAAGGCTAGCAACGGCCCATGGATCACCAGGCCGTCGTATCCCTCTCGGCGGCACCAATCGAGATCGTAGTGAATGCGGTGCGTGTTGTAAGTCAGTGCCGAGAAACGGAACAACAGTTTCTCGTCGACAGCGAGGGACAGCGTGGGGCCGTTCACCTGGGCCGACGACGGAGCAGGCGTGGGAAGCGGGGTCGACCCTCCCTCGCGGTAGACGATGTCCTGCTCCTCGCGGATGATCAGTTCACCGCCCTGCGTGATCTCCTGCAGAACCGTGACGAGCGTCAGGGCGCCGGTGCGTCCCACCTTGTCCACGGACTTGGCAATGGACGTCACCTTCGTGGCGGGCTCGCCGATACGTAGACTGCCGAAGGCGGTGACGCGGCCACCACCGAACATCCGGCGGCGTCCACCGCCGGGAGGCGCGGGGATACCGACAACGGGGTGGCCATCCTCACCGAGGTCGCTCTCAGCGTCGCGGGGAAGCAGGTGGAGCCAATGCCAGATCGGTGGCACCGTGTCACCGATCGCATGAGGAACATCGATGTCCAGCAGCGCAGCCATCGCCTCAACCGGTTCGGCCGAGATGACCTCCGTGCGTGCGATCTTGTCTGGGGAAGTCATGGGGTCGGCACCCTTTCGGCGGCGAGAACGGACAGCAGTTCGGACAGGTTGGGTGCGTCGTCGAGTGCCTCGACGGCGGCCACCAACCGGGAGGCGATGTCGCCTCCGAGAGGTTCGAGCAAGAGCGTTGCCTTCGCGACGACCTCGTCGTGTGTCATCGGGTTCTGAGCGGACCCACGTGCATACGTCGGGTTCCCGGCCTCGACGACGAGGGTTTCGCCGTTGGTCAACTCGATGTCCAACCGGGGTCCGTCCTCGATCTCGATGGCGTCGTCGACGCGCATGGAGACCTTGGCGAAAGTCGCGGCGATCCGCGGATCGTTCAGCCGTGGTGGGTCGTAGTCATCGAGTCCCAGGGCGCTTGCGCACAGCGCGAGGCTCACCGCGTAGGGAAGGCTGAATTGGGCGTCGAACACGGTGTCGATCGGGTACACCGACAGCATGTTCACCGCGGTCGTACCTGCAGTGATCACTATGGAGCGAACGTTTTCCGGCGTCAGGCCCCGATTCGTCACGAGGTCCTTCATCACGTCGACGGCCGAATGGCAACCGCGGCAGCACGCGTAGGGCTTGAGGTACGACGAGGCGACGTTGAAGTCCGTCCCCAGTCCAGTCAGCGCCCGATCGGTATGGCCGGTGCCGCCGGCGATAACAGCGTAGAGGCCGCCCCACTTCGCTTCGAATATTCGCCGGGGGCCGGTGATTCCCCCGGTCGCCAGCACGGCGGCGTCGACACCCGTCTCACCCGCTTTGCCCGGGTGCAGACGCTTGGTCAAGGCACCGTCGTCGATGAATGCCCACACCCCACCGGTGAACGATCCGGCGATTCCCAGTGCATCGGCGAAGGCATTCTTATCCGCGTCGAGGCATTTCGCTGCCGCTGCCGCCGCGGCGAAGCTGCCCATCGTACCGCTCGAATGCCATCCTCGGTCTGTGTGTGCTGCGAATCCGCCGACCGCTTGCAGGGTTCGATACCCGATGTCGTAACCGGCGACCGTGGCGGCGATGACCTGCCGACCGGTACTCCCTGCTTTTTCGGCCACCGCGAGCGCCGCGGGCAGTACGGTCGACCCCGCGTGACCGGGCCCGCCTCCGTCGTCGAAATCTCTGGCGTGCGCGGAAGTTCCATTGACCAGGGCTGCGTGCGCCGGGGTGAGGCGTGTGCCGGTCCCCCACACCAGGCTGCCGGCATCGCCGGCCGAGAAGCGTGACAGCGCGTCGACGACACCGCTCACTTCGGGAGTTGTCGTGCCGACCAGGGCGACGGCCAAGGTATCGAGGATGTGGTCCTTGATTCCGTCGACGACGTCTTTCGGCAGATCGTCGTAGCCTGTTCGAGCCCAGAACGTCGCGAGCCGCTCGGTCAGCGACGGGGAGTCGCTCGTCACGATGTCGTCGCCGTCGTTGAGGGATTGAGGTCCACGGCCAGAGATCCGACCAGCCACCTGCCGCCGGCGTGTCCGATGTCGGTTCCGTTCTCCACGACTCTGGCATGGGGGTAGTGGTTCAAAAGGTAGCGCACCACTTCTTCCATCTCGACCTTCGCCAGGCTCTGACCCAGGCATCCGTGCAGACCGGTGCTGAACGTCAACGGCTGGTTTCGCTCTCGATCGAGGTCGAACGCGTTGGGCTGCGCGAAACGCTCTGGATCGCGGTTCGCCGACCAGACGGCGACGTGCACGTCGGACCCGGCGGGAATGACCGTGCCGTCGAGCTCGATGTCGACCGACGCGATCTTGCTGACGATGCCGGGGCGGGGGTACAACCTGCAGGCCTCGACGACGGCGGCCGGGATCAGCGACTGATCCTCGACGAGCCTGGCCCATGCCGCCCTGTCACGGAGCAGCGTCCATACCACGAGACCGGTCTGGTGTGCCGTGTTCACGGAGCTGGCTTCGAGCATCGCCGTCGCTTCGCTGAGCAGTTCCTCGGAGGTCAGTTTTCCTTCGGCCTCCTGACGAATGAGGAAAGACAGCATGTCGTCACCGAGTCCGGCCTGCCGCTTGCGCGCGATCAGGTCGCCAAGGTAATCGAACAATTCGTCGTAGGCCTTGAGTATTGACTCGGTAAGACTCGGATCCCTTTGCAGTAGAGCAAGTGTCCGCGCAGACAGACTGGCCACGACAGGGGCGTCCTCGGCCGGCGCGCCCGCCAAGTGGCAGTACACCCTCGCGGGGATCTTCTGGTCGACGGCCGCGTGGAAATCGACAGGTCCGGCGGCGTCCTTTCCCGGATCGATGTCTTCGAGGATGCCGCGCAGGACCGCGCGGATGTCTTCGACCGTGGTGGGACCCATGAAGCGCGCCAACGGGGTTCGGAGCCGCATGTGTCGGGGGCCTTCGGCCATGATCAGACTCTTGGCACGGAAGTCATGGACGGGCCCGTCGGTGATGCCGAACTGTTCCATCAACGTCAGGGCGGCATTGATGAAACGGGTGTCCCGAAGAACCTTGGTCGCGAGGTCGAAGTCGAGAACGGCGTATCCGTAGTCGCCCTGTACGAGCGACGCGCCGTCCGCGGAACCACCGGTGTGGCTGGGCGAGTCGGGTGCAAACGGGTCGAAAGCGTGAAGTGTGCTCATGCGCGCGAGATCGCCCCCATCGGGCAGCAGAGGATAACTTCGTCAAGATCCTGGTCCCGGTCGGCCGGCACGGTCGTCGCGACCTGCTCGAGTAGGCCGTTGTCGGCGATCTGGAACACATCGGGCATGAGGGCGGCACAGGTGCCGTTCGCGTCACACCGCGCGAAATCTACTTTGACCTCGATCATCGCGAGAATCCTTCGTGATTGGGATGGCTGCGACCGTTGCGCCTGAGCTGCAGGAGCGGTCGGTATGTCGTACACCACATTCTTGACCCGGATGAGCTATCCGACAAATATCAATATGGCGGACCGGTCATAGCTTTTGCGTATGCCAGGGCGCCACGCGAGACCGCCCCGACGGCGCGGCGGAGTCAGTGCTCGTAGTGCGTGACCCGTGGTACGGCAGCGCACAGCGGCTGAATCAACTCGCGGACGCGCGTTCCGGCAGCGGACGCGGCGAACAACTCGGTGTGATCCTCCACGCGGTTCCACAAAGCGCGAAGGAGATACGTCTCGTCCCGATCCACGCTCCGAGACAAGGTTGCCTCCGAGCATCCCGGCGCTGCCAGAAGCAGCGACCGGATCTCGTCGAAAGCTGCCTCGAGATCGCCGCCGGCTCCCGGACGGAGCTGGATCTCGAGGTGCTCGGAGATCACGCCTCCACCGACCGGCCGGCAATTGCCGACATGTCGACGAAACCGCCCCGCAGGAAAATCAACGGCTCGTCGATTCCCTGCTGAATGAGATCCTCGACTTCACCCACTACCTGCAGGTGGTCACCGATGCGGTCGACGCGGTGCGGCGAGCACTCCACGGTGACGATCGCGTCCTCAAGGAGGGGCACTCCCCGATCTGAGGGCTGCCACACCACACCGGCGAAGCGATCCTGCCCACGTCGCGAGAACGCCCGACACACATCTCCGCATCCCGACCTCAAGATGTTGATTCCGAAGTACTCGGCTTCAGCCAGCACCGGCCAGGTCGTGGAACCCTGGTCCACGTAGAACGCGACCAACGGCGGGTCGAGCGAGACGGAGGTGAAGGTACCCACCGTCATTCCGGTGGGTCCCGCGTCGGTCATCGCGGTGATGATCGAGACGCTGGTTGGGACGTGACTCATGACCCGTCTGTAATCGGCTGGGCTCAGCACATCGGACACCTTCCCTTCGACGGCGGAGGTCATCGTCATCTCACAATCCGATGGTCGGATCATCGTTTCCGAGGAGCTGACGTCCGTACGCTTCGCGCCCGATCTCGGGTGTCACGAGTGCGTGCCGGGCCGCGGTCTCGCTGTCGCGCCACACCCGTCCGAGCACGTTGACGTCGGCGAACGAGCCGGCACCGTTCGCGGTGAGGAGGTAGTCGATCTCTTCTTTGATCAGCTCCGCCACCACGCCTGTGTCGTTGCGGATGCGCGCGAGCACCTCCAAGTTGGGCAGCTGGTGGCTTTCGGCGGCGGTGTCGATGTCAGAGCACATGCCAGCCATCAACATCTCGGCAAGGCGCAGCTTGGTGGCCGCCTTCGCGACACCGATCTGGTGGGTAGGCGACTCCTTGGCTTGGCGGTAGGCCGTGTACGCGACCGGCTTCAGCGGAAGCTTCGCGCGTGTCAACTCGAGGGCGTGACGTCCCAGTCCGATCTGCGGCGCAACCAGAATGCCGGCGGCAACGGCGTTGAAGGGCATCGATGCCGTCCGCTCCTCGGTGAACGGAGAGCGGAAGTTCGACGCGAACATGTCTTTCACTCGCTGCACGCGGTACTCCGGGACAAAGTGGTCCTTGACCACAACGGTGTCGCTACCCGTTCCCTGCATGCCGGCGACGAACCACGTCGGTTCGATGGTGAAGGCTTCTGCGGGGACGAGCGCCATTCCCTGCTCACCATCCTCCAGCGTGATCGTCAGGCTGGCCCACTGGGCGGCGAAGGAGCCCGAGGCGTAGGGCCAGCGGCCGCTCATCAGGTAGCCCCCTTCGACGGGCTCGCTGCGGTCACCCGGGGAGAAGATCCCGCAGATCCTCGCGTTCGGGTTCACCCCGAACACATCTTCCTGCGCCTGCATGGAGAACGTGCTAGCGAAGCCGGTCGCCACCATCATGAGTGCGGTGACCCAACCGGTCGAGCCGTCACCGCGGGCGATTTCGGCGGTCACGTCGACCGCAGTCTTGAACGACGCTCCCTGGCCTCCCCAGCGCGTGGGAACCATGAGATGGAACAAGCCCGCCTCCGAGATTGCGTCGATCACCTCGGGTGCGATGTGGCGGTCCTTGGTTCCCTGTTCCGCGTACTCGCGGATGAGCGGGACGAGGGCCGCAGCCCGGGCGACGAGGTCGGCATCCGAGACCTGGATCTTGTCGCGATCCGGCAGTTCCGTGCTGGCGAGCTGTGCCATGTTATGTCTCTCTTCACTCGGTAGGACGCGATCAGGCTGCTGCTAGTGACTGCGATCACGTCGGACCACACCAGCATGTGATGCCGACCGCCTCGTCGCAATGGCACAAAGTTTGCGGACCTCATACGCCAAACACATCGGCTGCGGTCGATACTCACCGCGCATGACAACGACGACAATTTTGGATGTGGACCCACGCCACAGACGGTGGTCCGATGTAGCTTGCATCACAACCAGTTTGAGCGAAGGCGGCCCAGCGGATCAGGGCCGTGCATACGAGGAGTGCACATGAGTCGAATTATCATCAGCGGAGCATCGGGTGACCTAGGCCGGAGGGTAACGGGCCTATTGCTCGCAGCCGATCCGCACCGGGAGCTGATCCTCACCACCCGCACACCGGAGAAACTGGCTGGCCTCGCTTCCGACACTGTGCAGATCCGGCATAGCGACTACCAGCACCCAGCCTCTGTCCAGGAAGCCTACGTAGGCGGCGACACACTCTTCCTCATCAGCGGCCTCAACCTCGGACGTCGAATTTCCGAGCATCGCGGCGCGATCGAAGCAGCTCAAAAGGCAGGCGTCGGTCACATCGTCTATACCTCGGTCGGCGGTGTGCAGCCGGGCAATCCTGCGCTGTCCGCTATCGACCACCATCAGACGGAGTTGGATCTCCGCGCGTCGGGGCTCAAGTACACCATTCTGCGGAACGCCCTCTACGCGGAGATCGTCAGCAACATCCTGGTGGCACCCGCCGTGCCGTCAGGAATCTTGGCCCAGGCAACCGGGGATGGGCTTCTGGCTCCCGTTGCGAAGGGCGACGTCGCGCGTAGCGCTGCCGCCTGTCTCATGGACCCCGCCCGCCACGTCGGCGCGGTCTACGAAATCACAGGCCCGGAATTGCTGGACTTTCATCAGATCGCAGCCCTCGGCGCGCAGATCCACTCGACACCGATCGAGTATCAACCGATCACCGAACGCGACCGGCTGGCATTCTTCGACTCGATCGGGATTCCCCGCACCTACGATCCGAACATGCCCCCTAGCCCGGACGGGCACCTATGGGCCAGCGACGAACTTGTCTCCGCCGAAGTGGCTGTCGCACAGGGCTACCAGGCTCTTCTGAGCCATCACGTAAAGCAAATCACCGGGCGTGCCCCAGAGCCGCTCCGTTCCGTAATGGAGCGGGTGCGTGAGGTCCGCTACGACAAGATCGACGCCGCCATCTCCTGAAAACACGGGTCTCGGCACCACTTTCTCTCACCAGATGTCCGTCACCTTCGGCTCGCCCGGCGGCAGCATCCGAGCCGGGCGGGGGCGGCCGGCGCACCGCGGCCCGCGACTGTCTCCCGCCGCCGTTGCCTCCGGTTCGAGCGATCACTACGCAGCAGCGCGCGCCCTCGAACTCCCCACAAGGAAGGCACCATGAGCTCACCCGTCGATCCGACCCCACTACGACCAACTCCCAGCATGGACCCGCCGCTCGTCACCGACGCCGACACGAAGAAGAAGGAGATTCGACGAGTGGTGCTGTCGAGTTACCTCGGCAGCACCATCGAGTACTACGACTTCCTGCTTTACGCGACTGCTGCGGCGATCGTGTTCGCGCCCGTCTTCTTCTCCGATCTCACGCCTGTAGCCGGCACCATCGCATCCCTGGGGACGTTCGCCGCCGGATACCTCGCGCGCCCGCTCGGCGGCATAATTTTCGGTCACTTCGGGGACCGATATGGCCGAAAGTCCATGTTGCTCGTCTCGATGACGGTGATGGGCAGCGCGTCGTTCCTGATCGGGCTCGTTCCTCCTGCGTCAGCCATCGGCTCTTGGGCCGCGATCATTCTCGTCCTGCTACGCGTGAGCCAAGGCATCGCCATCGGAGGCGAGTGGGGCGGCGCCACACTGATGTCGCTGGAACACGTCGGTGGACGCGGACGCGGATTCGCCGCGGCATTCACCAACGCGGGAGCACCCACCGGTTCCTTGCTGGGCACCATCGCACTCGCGATCGTGGCCGTGCTGCCCGAGGAGGACTTCCTCCTGTGGGGCTGGCGCATCCCGTTCCTACTCTCCGCTGTCCTCCTCGCGCTCGGTCTCTTCATCAGAAGTCGAGTTTCGGAGAGCCCAGTCTTCAAAGAGGCTTTGGCGCGGCGCACAGAGCGCGATTCCGCCACTGTCCCGGTCACGCCGCCGCCGCTCATGAGCATCCTGCGCCGTCCGAAGAACGTCGTCCTCGTGGCCGGGGGATGCATGGCCAGCGTCGCGATACAGATCATGTTCGCGACATTCGCCATCGGCTATGCCACGAGGTCGGGTGCTACACGGTCGGACGTCCTCATCGGTTTCGCGATCTGCCAATTCATCGCCATCTTCGCACTGCTGGGATTCGCGCGCCTCTCGGACAGAATCGGCCGTCGGCCGGTCATGTTGGCCGGCCTCGCCGGGTTCGCGGTGTTCGTCGTCCCCATCCTGTCCATGCTGTCCTCCGGGAACGTGGTACTGGTAGCACTCGCTTTCGTGTTGGGCTTCAGCGTGTTCCAGTCGGCGACTTTCGGGCCGATGGCTGCGTACATCGCCGAACAGTTCGGCACATCCGCTCGGTACACGGGTGCCTCTCTCGGCTACCAGGCAGCCACGCTCCTCGGCGCGGGTTTCACCCCCGTAATCCTCGTGTCGTTGCAGGCTGCTACGGACGGCAGCACAGGCCTGGTGGCGGCTTACATGATCGCGCTCGCCGTGGTCAGTTCAGTGTTCATTGTCCTGACGAAGGAGAGCAAGGACCGAGACCTGGCGACATACCAGCACTGACCTACGCGACACATACGGACGAAGGGCAGGCACTCCGCGGTCGGCCGAGAGCGTGCCCTTCGCGTTGTCTGGCGCTACCCGGTCCCGCGAGCACTATCGCAGTCACGTGCCGCTCCTCCTCATACGAGCGTGGAAGTGGGAACCGGAGGCCGCGATTCGAATGCGCGTATCCCCATGTCACCACATGCCCGAGCACGACCAACAATCCAGGACCAGACTCTAGCCCGTACGTTATGTACTCGGTGCCGAGAGAGCCAGTGAGGTAATTGGTGCCACCAACCCCAATGACACCGCGGATTCCGATCTAGGGGCTTGACACAGGAGGACGTGCGGTGTTGTAGCCGATTCATCTGCGCTACGCGACAAGCGCGTTCGACCGCGGCATCGTCGATCTTGTCTGTACGCCAGGCCGGCATTCAGCAGTCCAGTGTCGGTCGGTGGTTCAGGAGGGCCTATTGTGCGATTCGGCGACCCATGCCGCGATCTGTGCGCGTGAGCCGAATCCCAGCTTGGTCAGGATGTGTTCGACATGCCCCTGCGCGGTGCGTGGCGAGATGACAAGGCGAGCAGCGATTTCCTTGTTGGTCAACCCTTCGGCGACCAATTCGGCGACCTCATGTTCCCGCTTCGTCAGTTTCGTCGAGCTAGGAGCGGATATCGATGTCGGCGGAACCTGCTCGCCCAGCGCGTAGGCGACGGCAGCGTCGAAACCGAGTGCCCCACCGCGCTCGTGGGCCGTGGCGAACGCCTGCCCGCTCATCGCCTGGCGGGTCTGCTTTTCGCACTCCTCCTGGTAGACCACCAGGGCGGATACCACCACTGTTGGACTTCCCACCGATCGGCTCAGCTGCTCTGCGGCTCCCAACAATACGGCCGCACGGCGGGGGTTGTGTTCCTCGGCTGCGATCCATGCCAGCGCTTGCAGACACCAGCTGGTGCTCAACCAGTCTTTAACTTTCCGACCGAGTTGCAGTGCCTGCTCGAGTAGCCGTACCGCTCGCGCGCGGTCATTGTGCCGCCAAACCGCAACAGCCAACGCCCACATTGCATACGACCGATACACGAATTCTCCCCGCGACTCGGTGATCGCGAGGAGGCGCTCGTAGCATTCGATGGCCCGCTCCGTATCGCCCAGTAGTGCGTAAGTCGTTCCAAGGGGGCCGAGAGCAATGACTTGGAAGGTGAGGTCTCCCTGTGTGGCTTCCGCCTCGATGGCATTCTCGAAATGCGAGCGTGCGCCGGGAAGATCCCCACTGAACAGTGCTAAGGCCCCCGCGGCCAGATCGAGGTGAGCGTGTAGCATCGGGTTGGTCGTCTGGCTGGCGAGAGTGCGACACTCCTCTACCAAGGCGGCCTGGGCGCGAAGATCGCCCTGCACGCCGGCCAGGAGGCTGCACGCAAAGAACGCCTTGGCCCTGTCTCGGGTAAGTGCGCCGGTCTGACAGGCGAGGAGGCGCTCGAGCCAGCGCCGCCCCTCGCTGAACAACCCCCGGGTATACCAGTAGTGGTAGAGCGCGGCTGCGATGCGAATTCCGGCTTCGGGACTATCGGACGCCGAAAATTCAAGCGCCTCTCGCAGATTCGGCTGCTCCAGCGCGAGTCTGTTGATCCACGCGAGTTGTCGGGGACTGATCCAGTCACCTTCAGCTTTGATCACCAACTGCTCGTACCAATCTCGGTGTCGGCGGGAGAGTTCGGGATATTGACCGGTCTCGTGCGCCTTTTCGCGGCCGTAGTCGCGCACGGTATCGAGCATCCGGAACCGTACCGTGTCGCCCGACTCCACCCGGGTCACAATCGACTTGTCGACCAGGCCGGTCACGGTATCGAGTAGCGCCTCCGATGTCAGGGTACCGCCGCACACCTGTTCTGCAGCATCAATTTCGAAGCTGCCGGCGAACACTGACAGCTGAGCCCACACCCGTTGCTCGACCGGCCTACACAATCCGTGGCTCCAGTCGATGCACATTCGTAACGCCTGCTGCCGTGAAGGTAAGTTCCGGCTGCCGCGCGTTAGCAGCGCGAGACGGTCTGTCAGCCGCTGCTCGATCTGCTCGGGCGTCATCACCCGCATCCGGGCCGCAGCCAATTCGATCGCTAGGGGCAACCCGTCCAGGCGCCGGCAGATCCGGGCAATGGTGACCTTGTTGGCCTCGGTGACTGCGAACCCCGGGACGGCGGCGGCTCCCCGTTCAGCGAACAACGTTACCGCGTCATTGCGGGGCAGCCCTCTGGGCAGGTGATCGGGATCCGGTACAGGCAGCGGCGGGATCAGCTGCGCCACTTCCCCGCCGATGTCGAGTGCTTCACGGCTGGTCGCGAGGATCCGAAGCTCGGGACAGCTGCGTAGCAGGGTTTCGGTGAGCTCGGCCACCGCATCCACAATCTGCTCGCAGTTGTCCAGTATCAGTAGCAGTTTGCGGGGGACGAGGAAGTCGACGAGTACCTCGTGTATTGGTTTCGTCGACTGGTCGCGTAGTCCCAACGCACTCGCCACCATGCCCACCAACAGTGACTCGTCACGAAGCTCACC
The DNA here is from genome assembly GCF_011603105.1 of Rhodococcus sp. A14. Taxonomy (NCBI): domain Bacteria; kingdom Bacillati; phylum Actinomycetota; class Actinomycetes; order Mycobacteriales; family Nocardiaceae; genus Rhodococcus; species Rhodococcus sp. A14. The sequence goes on from NZ_JAAOQS010000006.1 coordinate 131,387, forward strand.
TAGCTCGACCAGGCACGCACCGTCAGGGAAATCGGGCTGCAGTTTGGTGGCGACCCGCAACGCCAGCCGGGTCTTGCCGACCCCACCGATCCCAGTCAACGTCACCAGTCGCGAGGTCGACAGCGCGTTCTTCGCCTCTGCTAGTTCGGTGCGGCGGTCAACGAAGCTGGTCAACTCCAGGGGCAGACGACCTGTGGGGGACCCCCGGCGTCCGGCTAACGTATCTGTTGCCGCGGGTAAATGTGTGCGTATCGGCGGGCTACTTTCATGTTCTCGTGTCACTCCCGTTTCGGTGCGAAGGGCCATTTTGTCGACCGCGAACCCGTGGTGAAGCTGGGAAGTCTCGAGTTGCTGACCCAGTTCCGCGACGGACGGACGACGCCCCGGGTCTGCGGACATGGCAACTTCAATAATCGCACCGACATCGTGCGGAACGCCGTGCTCGCAGGGATCCGGGACGGGTTCTGTGGTGATCCTGAGAAACTGGGCGACCAATTGCTCTCCGCTCCGGCGCTCGAACGCTGCGTGCCCGGTCATCGCGGCGAACAGTGTCGCACCGAGACCGTAGACGTCGGCGGCTGGACTGGCTGGTTGGCCGGCCACGACCTCGGGGGCGGTGAACGCCGGTGAACCCGTCACAATGCCCGCAGTGGTCTCGAACCCGCCAGAGATGTGGGCGATCCCAAAATCTGCCAGCGCCGGCTCACCGTAGTCGGTGAACAGGATGTTCCCGGGCTTGACATCGCGATGAAGGATTCCCAGTTGGTGCGCGGTCTCCAGGGCGCCCGCTACTTTCACTCCGAGCCGCAGCGCTTCGTCCAGTGGAAGCGGTCCGCGACGTCGGATTTGCGCATCGAGAGAATCCTGGGGGTAGTACGGCATCACTATGAAGGGGCGACCGTTGTCGGTCACACCGGCGTGGAGAACGTTGACGATATTGGGGTGTCCGGTCAACCTTCCTGCCGCGCGCTGTTCGCGCAGGAACCGTGCCTGATTCTCCTCGTCGAGGTCCACGGTGAGGACCTTCACCGCTACGGTGCGGTCGAGCGCAGCCTGCGTGCAGCGGTAGACGACGCCGAACCCTCCGCTGCCGATCTCTTGGGCGTCCTCGAATCCGGCAGCAGCCAGCTCCGCCGTGACCGAACCGGCCACGTCGCGCTGCGTCGCGAACGGATCGACATCAGTCATCGATTACATCGATTCATCCCGCTCGAGGCACGGCCAACGAACGCCACATTGCTCACCTCTCGACGATGTTCCCCCAGGATATCGCCGATCCCACGAGCCGAGGCGTCCATCTCAGTTGTGTGGTCCCGTTCGGAACGCGCCGGCGCCGGATTGGCCTGAGTAAGCGATGACCTCGATTCTTGAACAAGCCGACCAGTACCGCACTGACGTGGACAGCGTTTTGCAGTGGGCGGTTCTCGCGCTGCCGCATGACAACGACGACGACAACCAGAATCGGCAAGGCGCGTACAGGTCGGCGCAAGAACGAGGATTTCCGTTCCGGCAGTCGTCTCGCTGCACGAAAAAACCCGGACAAATCGATCAGCTCATGGAGCGCTCTCGCGCGGCGCGGACTGTCTGCTCCAACAGCGTGGTGATGGTCATCGGGCCGACGCCCCCTGGCACAGGCGTGATGTATGACGCCTTGCGAGACGCCGAGTCGAAGTCGACGTCACCTTTGTTGTCCGCGTAGCCTGCGTCGATCACGACAGCACCGGGTTTGATCCACTCGCCTCGGACCAGTCCGGGGGACCCCACCGCCGCCACGACTAGGTCGGCCGACTCGACGTGGGAGCTCAGATCCGCAGTGCGTGAGTGACAGTAGGTTACCGTCGCGTCACGAGCCAGCAGAAGCATTCCCATCGGTCTGCCGAGGATCGGGCTGCGACCTATCACGACTGCGTGCCGCCCACTGAGTGCAATGGCGTACGAATCGAGCAATCTCATGATGCCGCCGGGGGTTGCGGATTCGAAGCCCGCGGTTCCCAATGCCATGGCCGCGAACGAGTCTCGGGTGACACCGTCGACATCCTTCGCCGGATCGATGGCGTCGAACGCAGCGCGTTCGTCCACTCCGGGTGGCACCGGGTGCTGCAGAAGAATCCCATCTACATTGGGGTCTTCAGACAGCGCCCGAACTTCCGCGCAGACAGCATTCGTGCTCAACCCCGCGTCGAGATGCACTCGGCGCGATTCGATACCGACCTCGGTGCAGGCAGCGGCTTTCATACGCACGTAGGTGTGCGAGGCGGGGTCGTCGCCGACCAGTACCGTCGCCAGAACCGGGCGCCGACCGAAGTCCCTCGAGTATTGCTGTGCCTGGGTCCCAAGCTTTTCGCGCATGACTCGCGACACCTCGCGGCCGTTCAGCAATCGGGCCGACATGCCGACTCCCTCTCCTACCGTGGTTAGACGAGAATCAGAAGACAACGGTCTGGTTCCCGTCTCTGATTACCCGGTCCTCGCAGTGCCAGGCAACGGCGCGAGAAAGCACCTGGCGCTCAACGTCCGCACCTCTTCGTTGCAGCTCAGCTGCAGTCTCCACGTGCGAGACCCGCACGACGTCCTGCTCGATGATCGGCCCTTCGTCGAGGTCCTCGGTCACGTAGTGGGCCGTGGCGCCGATCAGTTTGACGCCTCGATCTTTCGCCTTCTGATACGGCCCCGCACCGATGAAAGCGGGCAGGAATGAGTGATGAATGTTGATTACCGGCACTCCCACCTGTTGTAAGAAATCACCGGACAGAATCTGCATGTAGCGAGCGAGGACAACGAGATCGACGTTGTCGGTGAGAAGCTTCAACTGCTCCGCCTCCGCCTGTGCCCGTGACGCCCGGTTTACGGGGATGTGGATGAACGGAATGCCGAATCCGCGAACGTCGTCCCCGAGATCGGGATGGTTCGCGATGACCATCCCCACGTTCATGTGGATTTCGCCACGACGCTGCCGCCATAGGAGGTCGAGGAGGCAATGATCCGTTTTGGACACCATGATGGCGACGCGCTTCGGCTTGCGAGCTTCAGTCAACCTGTACGACTGTCCCAACATGCCTAGAACGTTGTCGAGTTCGTCGGACAGGGACGGAATCTGTGCCGGTAGGTCCTCCAAGTGGAACGTCGTGCGTTGGAAGAATCTGCCGCCGGCAGGGTCGGTCGAGTGCTGGTCCAGTGAGACAATGTTCGCGCCGTATTTCGCGAGCAAGGACGAGACCGCCGCGACGATTCCCTGACGGTCGTCGCCTTGCACGATCAAAGTGCCGAGGTCGACCACGTCGCGACTGGTTCGTGACATCGTGCTGTTGTCCTTTCGTGTGAAGTGGTCGTCGCCGCCAGGATCGTGTGACGGGACGAGTAGGTCGGAGTCGGTCATGCACTCAGTGCGCGACGACTCCTGACGGAAACGACTCCAGATCGACATCCTTGTTCGCCGGGAGGTCGAGGTAGGGGAACCGCTCCACCGTCGCGCGAATCTGCTTGATTCGTTCGCCGTGGTTGCCCCAGTGCAGGACGACTTCAGTGCCGATCTCGGCGAGTTCAATGTCGATGGTGGAATGGGAGATCATCTCGCGGAAGTAGTAGGAGTAGACGGCCAGCGATGATATACCCACCTGCTTGCCGTCCTTGGTGACGATGTCCGCATGGTCGCCCGCTGGTGATTGCGGCGTCGTCGGGAACTCGAAGTGCCGGTATTCCTCCCCGGGCTCGAACTGCGACGCGAACACGTCGAGTACGTCTTCCTTGTTCCACCTGAGGACCACCGTCTTGCGGCGCGGTGCGGCAGCCTCCGCCTCGAGGGCTTCCCGGCCCAGGAAGTCGTGGTCGAACTTCGCCATCCAGCCCCAGTTGACTTCGAAGGGGGTGCGGAGTCGCGCCGTGATGTCGGTGGGATTTGCGCTCCCACTCAATTGGCCGCTCACCTGTTTGGGCGGCAGAGCAGCTCCGAAGAGGGGATGAGAGACGAATTCCGGGTCGGCGAAAGCAGCAGGGAGGAAGGTACAACCCTGCTGAGGGAAGCCACCCTCGGTGTGATTCACGACGTAGGTCCGCCATCCCAGGCGCGTGATGTCGAAATCCTCGCCCGCCCGGTACACGGCGTCGAACACCGCTGGTCCGTGTTCGAGGGGGCCACGCACCTCGTAAGCGAGGGTCCCCGACATTCCGATTCGCGACAGTTCGATTTCCACCGTGGCATCGATTCCGGGTACCTGGATTCGCCGAATGCCCAGGAATTGCAGGGAGCGCAATGATTCACCCGTGAGGCGTTCGAGTATCTGCAGCGACTTCGGGCCCGCCACCTGAAAGATGAAGATGTCCCGCATACCGATTTCTACGTCTAGTCCCAGCGACGGGGCCTTGAAGGGGGCCCAGGGCATCGCCGCGAAATGGCGATACGAGTCCTCGCTGTCGCGCACTGTGAGACCGTGATTGGCGATGTATCCGTTTTCGTCGAGCATGACGAGGTGCTTGGACTTGCCGATGGGCCATTTGTCGACGTTGTTAATACTGAGCCGTGAGAGCAAGGCCCGCGCGTTGGGTCCACTGAAGGTGAACTCGGGGATGCCGCTGAGATTCGACGCGATGTACGCGCCGGTCTTCCACGACATCGATTCTTTCTTCCACCCGTCGCCTTCCCAGATATGGAGGCTACCTAGGATGTTCAGGTAGGTCGGCACGTCGGGGTAGGAAGGAACGTCACCGACGGACGCTGCTCCGGGGCCTTGCTGGACCGCATGGTCGACACTCATGGCGCTATTACTCTCTTTCTGAACGCACTGACGTGATATGTGGTTCCGCTCGGGGTGCGAGCGGTCAGGACGCCGAACCGATTCGGTCGTACGGGGTGTCCTTTACCTTTTCGAGGACGGATCGCAACGGCGCGGGCGCCTCCCCCGTGATCTGCTCGACATGTCCGGACAGCAGTGCTTGGTAGCCCTGGGCCACCGCCAGATCGGCCGACACCAGCTCGTCGCTGGCCCACATGTGGCCTTCGGCGCTGGGGGGCATGTTCGGGTCGTACGTCCGCGGGAGACCGACCGAGTCGAAGAACTGCAGCCGTTCCTCCTCCGATACCGGCTTGTAGGCGATCTCTGTGCCGAAGACCTCGGAACCAAGTCGGACAATGTCGTCCATGCTCAACAGTTCAGGACCGGTGATCTCGTAGACAGCGCCATCGTGGTCGGCGGGGTCGGCGAGGATTGCGGTCGCACAGCGCGCGACGTCCACCTTGGAGACGGGCGCTAAGGAACCGTGGCCGGTGGCCATTTCGAGTACGCCGTCGCGTGCGGCAGGTGCCAGCCAGATCGCACTGACGATCTCCGCGTAGAGCGCATTGCGCAGGATCGTGTACGACAGTCCGCTCGCTCGGAGATCGAGCTCGGTCTGGTAATGGTCGATGGCTGAGAGCGCCGGGTTGCCGGGTTGTACTCCGCCGACCGATGTGTAGACGATGTGGCGTATCCCCGCCTTCTCTGCGGCGCGGATCGCATTACGGTGTTCGGTTGTCCGCCGCCCGAGATTGAGCCCACTGATGAGAAACAGGATGTCTCCGCCGTGGTACGCCTCGTCCAATAGCTCGGGCTTCTCGTAATCGCCCTTCCGCACGCTGACGTTCGGGCCGCCTGCTTCGATTGCCTCGGGCGATCGAGTCACAAGTGTCAGGTTGCACAGAGGAGCTCTTTCGAGGAGCCCTTGCGTCACGCGGCGAGCCAAATCGCCCGAGGCTCCACTGATGACAATTTGGGTCACATCTTCCTCCGGTTGTAGATCGCGAATCTTTGTCCATGCGGTGCGGCTTGACGGGGTCAGCATGAGCCGGAGTCGAGCGAGGCACGTTGCAAGCTTCGTTGCTGGGAGTGACGTGGGCAATAGCACGAAGTTCTAGCGAACCATGTGTGAGATGCATGATCGAGACCGCCGAACCGCGGGCGTCCAGGGCCGCCTCAGGTACTGATCCGGGGACGCTACGCAAGGTGGGTCGTATCCGGTCGAGGTGAGACGGCATTTCCCCTTCTGTGGCACCGTGCCATCGTCAGCCTCTTCGACGGCGCCTGGCGGTTCCGAAGTGGGTCTCCGCCGAGACTCCACGAGGGTCACACCGTGGTTACCAGGTCGTCCTCGGCTTGCGGTCGGCTTCACGAGGTCTTTGCCATCGATCCGGACGTTGTTGACGGTCTTGGACACCGGTCAGGTGGCCAAGGCTTCCGGGTGCCGGGCGCCATCACGGAGCGGGCTAGGCGTAGTCGACGTCGGTGTTGGTTAGGTCGAGCCAGAGGGCCAGTTTCCCGGGTCCACGCCCATCGGCATCCGATCGTGGATGTGCCCGACACCGTCGTCGCGTTGGTATCTGCACCTCGCCTCGCATAGGAGGACATTTGCATAGCGTATGTGGGGCAGACACCCCGAACAGCTATCCGCTCCGTGCGAGGCATATGCGCTCAGAGAAATGACCGTCTCCTTGACCGATCAGCCTCCTCGAACTCTCCGAACTCACGACGCAGCGGAGCCTTTCCGCACAACCTACGGCCAAGGCAACGTGCCGTGCTATGCCCGCAAGCATGGGATTCTGCGTGTTCAGCTCGGGATTGGGTCATGGGAGGCGAGTGGATCCAATCGATACGGACCGTGTGACGTGCGGCAGACATCTACGCCAGCCTCGAAGGTCTACTCAGGGAGACCGACCTGTATGAATGCGCTATCCGGGGCTGCCTCAGGCCGGTGCCGATCTCCGAACCAATCGATGGCTGACAGCAAGAGACCCCACCTGCTGAACCGTGACGCACCGCTGGTGAGATCTCACTGCCGCCAGTCGCCCAAGGCTGCGGCAGGCGAACGGCGGGGCCTCCGCACCAACCACGGTGAGCCCGGAATCGGTGCGCGGCCGGCCTATCCGCGGCGAGCCGCCACAGCGACCATTTAGGATAAAGCTTTGACTGTCTGCTCCGTCACACGCCTACTTCAGGAATGGCCCTTACGATTCGGGTCCGCACGAGCACCACTGGGGCGATTCCTCGTCGACGGAGGTGTGCATGCCGCCCCGAATAGTATTCACTCCAAAGATCACCGCAGCACCTAGCAGGACGGTGACCGTCGCACCGAGGACAGCGTTGCCGTAAGCGTCTCCCAACAAAACACCCGAGGGACTGCAACGGCGCTCGCGACCACACACGCCTTCCACAGCCAGCGATAACGCCTCACGCACGGACTGTAACTGAAGGGATCCCCTAGTTGGAGCCCTGGTCGTTGTGGCGTGCGTCGCAGGAACTCTCGAAGGGTCGTGCAGGGTTTCTACGCCCGCTATGCGGCGTTGATGCGTCGCGACATGATTGCCGATACCCGGCGCCTCGATGGTCTACTCGCCGAGAACCAGAAGCGGATAACCCGTGGAGGCCGGTCTGGATGAAGCTCACACTTCGCCTGCGCCGCCACCGTGGTTAGCTGCATCGTATTCTGCACGTGCGCAATTGATTTGGTCTGATCGCGCATATCCCCACTCGATCAGGTTCATCACTAGGTCGGACAGACTCCGACCTAGTGGCGTGAGGTCATACACCACGTGCTTCCGCGCGTCGGCGACCACGGTCCGGCTTAGTAGTCCATCGCGTTCGAGCATCCGAAGATTGTGAGTAAGTATCTTCTGCGACAACGGGTGTGACGGGTCCATTGTGTCCAGTAGCCGCTGAATCATCGACGGACGCAATGGTCCGACACGTAATATGACTAAGAGCCAGTTTCTCCAGTAATTGCCAACGTGTCCTACGATGCCCACAACCGGCGCACTGCGATTCCAAGAAAATTCGACAAGCAGCGCCGCTACGAATCCGAATATTTCCTCGGATTCGTCAGTTACCGCAGGTGCTTGTTGGAGAATTTCACGAATCCTTGTCATCATCCGATCCACTGCGGAAAGCCGGTGCGATTCATAATCCGCGCCCATAGGTTACTCCCTTTAGACCGACGCGACCTCTCGGGCGATTTTGGTCCCGCTCGAGACTGTCTCGATTGGAGGAACTATGGGCCAACGTCGCGTGTCAGTATCGATTCATGCTAACACGCAACGCTGACCGTAGCTGCTGAATTCGAGTGACTATCTAGCTGTTTTGGCTGGTCGTCAACGTATCTGCAGTGTACCGCGCACGAGCAGCTTCAGTATCGCGCGGTGCCTCCTGCACTACACTTTCGGCGGCGAGGTACGCAAATGTGGCGGCGGGCCCGAGTGTGCTCCCTAAAGATAAGTAGCCATCACCGGCTATTGATGCAACACAGTTTCCGGCCCCATACAACCCTGGAATGACGGACCCGTCCGAACGCAAGACTTGGCTGTTCGAATTCGTCTTGGGCCCTCCGTTGGTGTCCAGCACCATCCCGCAGATCAGCACGCAGTAATATGGCCCGGTCTCGGCGAATGGAAACATTCCCGGATTTTTTTCGTTACCTGGCCTCGGGATGCCATGCCAGTCGTATTCGGACATGTTCTCGCAACGGTGGAAATCTTCGTCGACACCCGCGCGGGCGAAGCCGTTGAATCTGTCGACCGTCTGCCCCAGTTGCTCGGCGAAGCCAGGTGCCAATTCGAAATCACCGATGACAGAGGTGAGACTCTTCAAGCGCGCCTCGATGCGCTCGGTGATCTCCTCCCACGTCTGACCTTCGATAATGTAAGGTTTAGGGGTGCGAAACGTATCCCAGAACAGGGTCGGCTTGGTGTCGTGGGCGACGTAATCGTCGTAAACCATAAATAGAACACTGTTCGGATAGTCGCCGTTCTTGTCGCGGTCCCATATGACGCGGTTTCGGTCCTGGTACACAAGCTTCTCGTTGACGACCCTGTTACCATTGCGATCGACATAAATCATGCTGTCTCCGGGCGGAACGGGAATACCTTTATCCTCGTTCACGCGATTCATGGCAGCCTTTTCCAAGATGTCCTCGTACAGCCAGCCATTCTGCATGTGAGCGAGTTCAGCTCCGGCCTCGCGCGCGATAGGGATGAAATCACCCTGTGCAGTGGCAACTGCGCAACTGCTGTAAAGCGGACCGCGCCAGTATTCATCGATCAAATCCGCGTTATGTGCAAAGCCACCGCTAGCGAAAACCACCCCTCGTCTCGCGTAGATGGGATCACCCCACGTCCCCCCAACTCCGACGGCTGCACCAGTTTCATCTTGCAGCAGCCGCTGCACACGATGATCTGTGCGCACCTCGATACCCCGGCTTCTAACGGCTACCCCCAGTTGATCGACCAAATCTGCTCCAGGTGCAGCGGAGCCGTCCTCTCGCGCTGGTCCTAGATGCCGTAAAAATCCTTGAATAGAGTTATCCAATTCCGGGTGATAGCTGACAATGGCTGGGTACCGTTCCGTAAAGGATGGCCAGGTGGTGACCCGGAAGGCACCTGCCGCAACCAGCGCATCAATCGCTTTCGCGGCGTTATCGTAAAACGCGCCTATTGTTTCCCACTGCCACTCTTCTGCGCCGTAGTATTCGGCATCGGCGTCGTACTGGTCGGGATGCGCGACCTGGACAACGTAGCGCAAGACGCTATCGCGATCGTCGCGAATTCCTAAGACGTGCATAAGTGAGTTGTCTGGAATCCACATCGCCCCGCCGGACTTGTAAGTTGTACCGCCGACTTCATCTGATGCCTCCAATAGAAGGACCTCGGCACCACGATCGTGAGCCAAAATTGCAGCACACATTCCCGCCATTCCGGCACCGACAATGATTACATCGAACTCATCTCGATCAGTTGTCGAGAAACCAGTAGGTCGGGGCGGGGGATTGAAAAGCCCTTCCATCCACCAGTACTTCGGCGTCCCGGTTGTCACAATAAAACTCCTAGGGTTTGACAATATTCACATATTAGGCTCATCGATTAATCCTTCTTCCGCGACTGGTCCACGAGTTGCCCCTCATGCGAGTAGCTTTCGTATGCCTCGGCCAAATCGCGATATTTTCGAAAGTCTCGTAAATTCGAATAGTCGGCCCTGCGTACGCGCTCGACGAAGTCCGGATTCGAAATCTGCGCCCTACCAACCCCGATCATGTCGAAGTCGCCGGCCTCCAAACCGCGCCGTACACGGATGATGTCATCCTCCACCTGCAGTACGGGGTCTTGGTTGTCGAAGACATCACTCGCGAGATCGGTGGACAACCCGACGCTGCCGATCGTCATGACCGGGCGATCTGTCATTGTCTTCACCCAGGAAGCGACACTCCGTCTAGAGTCGAGTTCCGGCCAGGCGACAGCGTCGAATCTGCGAGCCGACACATGAAAGACATCGGCTCCCGCTTGCTGCAAACGTTCCAGAAACGGTCCCAGTTCGTCAGGATGCTCCGCGATTTTGGCTCCGTAATCCACCTCCTTCCACTGCGAGAAACGCACTGAAATTATGAATTGAGGGCCCGTCGCAGCACGGATTGCCGAAACTATTTCAGCAGGATATGCGGCGCGGTCGGCTAGGGTTTCACCGCCGTATTCATCGGTTCGCCTATTCGTTTCATGCCACAAAAATAGATCCAACAGGTAGCCATGAGCGCAATGCAACTCAATCCCGTGTGCGCCGAGCCGCTGGGCGATTAGAGAACTCTCGACATATGCATTTTTGGTATCCTCAAGGTCCTGCTTCGACATTGCAACACCGTTGGTACGGCCCTCCTGGATCAACCCTGATGGGCTCCATGCAGGATGGTCTGGATGTGGATTCTCAATACCGTCGACAACCAGTCGCAGGGCACCTGGATGCCACAGCTGCATCAACAAGACTACGTCGCCGGTACTGAGGACCTCACGGACGACATGTCCCCATTCCTTGATGGTGTCACGGCCGAGAATGCTGAACGCCGGCTGCCAGTACCCCGCCGGATGGTCTGGTGCGGCCCCCTCGGAAATGATTATTCCCGGGCCCCGTTCAGCGGTCGAGCGCAGCGTATCCGCCATGCCCACAGTTGGCTTGTAACCACGCGAGCCACGCTGCATGGCAGGAAGAAGAAACCTGTTACGGACCGTCATGGTATTGATTCGAAGAGGCGAAAACAGTAGATCGTCTGTATCTTTCAACACAGCTTCTTCGGCATAGTTCGTCTGCATCTGACCGCCTTACGGTTGGAAATCGAGTCACCGAAGACGTTAAGTCCGTCACAGTTGGGTGACAATTAGGAACTATTTGGTGCCTACTAACGCCACGCAGTGTGCCGAGCGGTCGGTTTCGTTCGGCAGCGTGATCAAAGAGGTCCGCAGACGGTCGATCGCACCATGAGGTTCGGCAACATTGCGCGAGTCGATCGAGTATTCGACGATCTGATTTGAGTACAGATCATCAACGATGCTTAGGTAGTGATTCGCGCTCATTCGGATCGTCCTACTGAGAGATCGGCGACTGCGCGACTTGTGCCCTCAAATTCTCGCAGCGGTTTGGGTCAAGCCCCGTGAGGTGGTGTACGACATCGTCGCGTGATTCCTCATCTGGGTGGTTATGCGGTCAGCGCCGCTTGAGTCACCTCCTGCGTGGGTTCGGTGGCGGTGCCGTCGGGGTGGACACCGCGGGAGCGGGCCAGCACGTCGAGGCTGAGATAGCGGCGGCCTTCGATCCACTCGTCATGCTGCTCGGCGAGTACCGCGCCGACAAGCCGAATCAGGGTGGTGCGATTGGGGAAGATCCCGACCACGTCGGTTCTGCGCCGGATCTCCTTGTGAGCCGTTCCTGGGGATTGTTCGACCAGGTCTGACGCCAGATCTGCTTCGGGAAGGTCACCAACCGCACTCCGGACAGCCCGCGGGCGACCAGCGACCGGAAGAACGCCAACCAACCGGGCACCGTCCTCGGCGGAGGTCACCTCGATCCCCAAGATCTCGCGGTAGCCCTCGGCGTTTACCCCGACCGCCACCAGGCGTGCACGTTCACCACCCGACCGTTCTCGCGGACCTTCAGGACCAGGGCGTCGGCTGCGACGAACGGGTACGGGCCTGCATCCAACGGTCGGCTGCGGAACGCCTCGACCTGGGCGTCGAGGTCCTTCGCCATCACGGACACCTGCGCCTTGGACAGGCTGGTGATGCCAAGGGAATCGACGAGCTTCTCCATCCGGCGAGTGGAGACGCCGAGCAGGTAACAGGGGGCCACCACCGAGGTCAGGGCCTTCTCGGCGCGTTTTGCGGCGCTGCAGCAACCAGTCCGGGAATTACGAACGGAGCGCAGCTTGGGGATCGCGACGTCGAGTGAGCCGGCACGGTTGTCGAAGTCGCGGTGCCGGTAGCCATTCCGGCTGTTGGTGCGGTCGTCGGAGCGTTCACCGAAACCGGCACCGCACAGGCTGCTGGCCTCGGCACCCATTAGTTTAGCGCGTCGATGAACGTGGATAGCAGGCTGCGCAGCAGGTCGGGGCTGGCGTCGGTGCGGCGGTCGGTCAGGAACTGGTGCAGGTCGATATCGTGGGCAGTGGTCATCGCGTGGTCCTTCATCGAGTGACTTTGGTCGGTCTCTCGAAGAGGCACGCGATGGCCGCCTTTATTGGGCTAGGACACGCCGGTCAGATCCGAATCCGGTCGGTACACCATCTTCATGAACGCAACCGCGGTTTGATCGGTTGGCGGCTTCTTTCAGTTCGGGGACTCGCCTGAGTTCGAGGTCGAGGCGCCACCTGTCTTGATGCCGTCGTCGCGCTTTCAACCATCCGCACAAATAATCCTCGCTGAAACCGAGGTCGCAATCTGGCGCAGCTGCAGTCCCCCTTGCGTGCGAGGGCGATGACGTCGCTGCGAAACTTCTCGTATCGAGAACGCCTCCAGTGTGAGGACATCCCTCCACGGCGGGGAAGCATCCACGCAGTGGAGGGATGTCGAACCAACCCGCACCAGACCCGATCGTTCGACGAATGCAACCGGTCCGCATTGAACCAGCGAACCCACTCGGCGCAGCGCGCGGTCATCGTCTCCACGATCAGCGGAGCAACCCGCGTCCACCACACCGGCGCAACGCCAGGCGCTTCGAGCATGACCTGATGCCGGTCGCGCCCATCGAACGCCGCAACCCGTACCGTGCGCACGCCTGCTTCATGATCTCGGCGGTATATTGACTTCCCCTGTCCGAGCGCATGATTGCGCCTGCGACGTCTCCGCCACGTTCGTCGACAGCCATGTTCAGCGCTTCGAGGACCAGTTCGGTGCGCATGTGATCCGCCACCGCTCACCCCAGAACCTTCTTCGAATGCTCATCCTTAATCGCACACAGATACATTTCACCTTCACCGCAGGTCAGACCTGCGCGACGACCTCGTCGTCGTCGGCGGTGGGGCCGACCACGAGCGCGGCGTTGGATGAAGTCTCCGATCGAACCTGGAAGGGGTTCGGGTGGGGCACCCCGTCAACGGTCATAGTCAGGCGAAGCGCATCCCATGCCGATAAGGGTACGTTCGCTGGGTCTATCTCGCACCAACTGCCGCGCCGGGCATGGGCGCGAGCTTGGTGGCCTCGGCGACGGCGGCGCTCCAACTGAACTCGTTGTTGTCGCTGAAGTAGTAGTAGGTGGCGCCGTTCGGCATCATCGCGACCGTGATGCCGCCGTACCCCGACATGAACGGTACGTAGAAGGGGCTGGTGTAGGCGGGGTTGTCGGCGGAGGTGAACTCGCGGCCCCAGAACCCGTTCTGGTATTTCATGGGCTTGGCGCCGGTGGTGGTGATGCCCCGGTCCTCCGGGTCGCGTTGGATGGTAGCCGTGAGCAGTGCCGGGTCGAGTATCTGCGTGCCGTTGACGGCGCCGTGGTCGTTGTTGAGGAACTTGGCGAACCGGGCGACGGAGTCCTGCGTCCAGAACATGCCGTACCCGCCGAAGGGTGCTCCGCCGGGGCTGTTGTCGGTGCGGGAGGAGGCGAGGGAGTCGGGCCCGACGCCGACGGGTTCGAGCACGTCGTCACGGAGCATGTCGAAGATGTCGGCGTCCGAACCGGCCTTGTCCTGCAGGTAGTTGGTCATGGCGCGGGTGGCGAGGAAGGTGTCGGAGGTGTGGTAGTTCCACTGGCTGCCGGGGCCGGCCTTACGCGGGAAGGACAGGGCGAGTCGCATCTTGTCGGCGTAGGGCTCGGCTGCGAAGAAGTCCGCCATGGTGGGGCCGGCTTCGTCGGTCTCGTAGCCGTGCGAGATGTAGTTCCCGGTGGCCATGTCGAAGTTTGGTCGAGGGTGACGCCGCTCCAGGCGGTGTTGCCGGCGGTCTCGGGGATTCGGTCGGAGAGCCTCTCCTGGGCCACGGCGGGGCCGTAGCGCTTCGCCAGACGCAGCATGGCTGTTCCCGCGAACGCCGACTTCGCGGTCGAGTACGAAGGCAACAGCATCTGGCCGCAGAACGGGTACTCCCCTTGCCGGGTCCGGCAGTTGCCCACATAGTGCACTCCGCCGAAGTAGAAGCCGAAGGTGCTCAGCGCGGACGGCGTGATGCCGGCGCTGAACTTCGTTACGTCCACCCCACTGTCCGGGTAGTCGGTGGCCAGCGCCGAGATGGGTTTGGTCGGGAGCCGGTCCCCGACCTCGGAGGCGTACGCGTCGCGCAGGTTCTCGGCGCCGTCGACGGGGCCGGGCCGGTAGTCGGCCGGTACCTGGCCCCACATGTCGAGCTGGAAGTATTCGCAGGTCTCCGTGGTGATTTGGTAGCGGATTTCGGAGACCGATGTGGCGTCGAAGAGGAACATCAGGGCGCCGTTGTGCACGCAGTTCGCGTTGCGTTCGACGAGCGCGAACGGCAGTGAGGCGCGGGTGCGTTCGCCGTCGCCGTCCTCGTTCCACGCGCGGCCGGGGCCCACCGCCAGGTTCCACGCCTGGTTCCCCGTGTACTGCAACCCGCGCTTGGCCGGGACGAGGTGGCTGCCGTTCTGCACGAGGGCGATGGCGACCGGTGGCAGGTGCCGGGTGGCCGCCGTGTCTCCGTATCCGGACGGGTCTTTCAGTACGCGGAAGCCGCCGGTGGTGGAGAGACCGTTGAGGGTGAGGGTGCCTTCGAAGCTGTGGGTGGGTGGTGCTGCCTGGGCGGGCAGTGCGAAGGCGCCGTCGGGGACCGTGTCCGTGGCGGCGCCCTCGGTGAGTTGGCCGGCGGTGAGTTCGGTCCGGTTCACCGCACCGCTTCCGGTGAGCGGATCGCCCGGTACGGGCACGGCTTCGGCGGGCGCCGCGATCGTCGGTGGCGAGACGGTGCACGCCGCCGCGAGTGCGACGGTAACGACGATGGCACGGCTCAGCCGTCGGGCATAGAAGGGTCTTGGCATGGTGTGTGTCCTCTCGGGCCGGCAACAGATACGGATATCGCCGCATCCTGGGGCCCGCCGGGGCCGCCGTCCAATGCCTGTCCGGTCTGATCAGGCTGCCCGCCAGGTATACGTCCAGCTCATCCGCGGGCGGTGACCTGAGGCCCGTACTGCTCGACGCAGAAGCGCGACAGCCCCGTGGCGAAGGTCTCGATGCTGCGCAGCGCATAGTGGCTGGGGTCCCACGCGGCGTGCAGATGGATCTGCAGCGGCTCGCCCGCGCCGTCGAGGATGAGCAGCGGGTGCAGGTCGAAGCGGGGATCGTCGGAGACCACCGCAATTCCGTGGCCCGACGCCGCCATGGCCTGGGCGACGTGCGGTGTGTCGCATTCCAGCACGATGTCGTACGAGGCGTTTGCGTCCTGCACGGCATGGTCCAGGACGCGTCGGGTGCCGTGCGCCGGGGTGAGGACGATGAGGGGCGCCGCGGCGAGTTCCCCGATCGTGACGCCGTCCCGGTTCGCCCAGGCGTGGTCGGCCCGCACATAGGCCCACAGCGGCAGGCGCGCCACGGGCAGCCCGGCGAAACGGCGCCTCGGAGGCGCCGTGGAAATGGCTACGTCGGCGCCCCTCCCCAGTGCCTGGTACGCACGAGCCGGGCTCTCCGCCTGCACCGTGACGAGCGGATCCTCCGGTCCCCAGGTGGACAGGAACGGTGCGATCACGTCCGTGATGGTGGTGGGCGGCGCCGCCACGGTGATCCGCATGGCGCGACCGGAAGCAAGTGCTCCGACTGCGGCCTCGGCGGCGTCCGCTCGGGCGACCAGATCTCGGGCCAACGGAAGGAAGCGCCGGCCGGCGGCGGTCAGGATCAGCTGTTTGCCGCCGCGGTCGAAGAGCGTCATGCCCAACGACGCCTCCAGGCCGCGCAGTTGGCGCGACAGCGAGGGCTGGGCGACGCGGACCTCCTCGGCGGCCTTGGTGACGGAACCGGTCTCCACGATGGTCAGGAAGTAGCGCAGCACCCGTAGTTCCATTGGTAGTGGCCTCTCGGAAGACGGAGGAGACATGGCACTTGCATGCCTCAAAGGCATGTAAGTCAGCCCTAGAAAGTATTTGAAATTATATGTGACGAGGCCCACGCTTGTCTCACCCCGGCCGCCTGGCCCACGCCCCCGGCGCCTGAACCACCATCAACTGCTCCCTCCAGAGCCCTACCTTCGATTGGCTGGTGTTCCCCGCATGACCCGCCCCCTGCCCCTGATCCTCGCCCAGGCGCCCGGCCGCCCGGCCGACGACCTCGCAGGCTTCACCTCCGACGTGGAGCGGCGCGTGAAGCTGCGCGCACCAGGCGCCCTCGTCGTCTACCCCGAGCTACACCTCGGCGAGAGCGCCCCAGGCGTTCCGGCCGCGCCGGAGAAGGCCGCCGAGCCGCTCGACGGCAAACGGGACGCTGCCCTCGCCGAACTCGCGGGCGACCTGGGCATCTGGCTGGTACCCGGCAGCGTCTACGAACGCGGCGCCGACGGTCGCGTCCACAACACGGCACCCGTCTACTCGCCGCAGGGCGAGCGCCTCGCCGCTTACCGCAAGATCTTCCCGTGGCGCCCCTACGAGACGACCGCACCCGGCAACCGGTTCGAGGTCGTCGACCTCGCCGGGGTCGGCCGTATCGGACTGTCCATCTGCTACGACACCTGGTTCCCGGAGGTCTCCCGCCATCTGGCCTGGATGGGCGCAGAGTTGATCGTCAACGTGGTCCGCACCCCGACGAGCGACCGCGCGCAGGAAGTCGTCCTCAGCCGCGCCAACGCCATCGCCAACCAGGTCTTCGTCGCCAGCGTCAACTCCGCCGCCCCGTCCGGGATCGGCCGCAGCCTCGTCGTCGATCCACAGGGCACGGTGCGCGCCGAAACCGTCGATGCCGGCGACTCCACCCTCACCGACGTGATCGACCTCGACGAGGTCAGCAACGTCCGCCGCTACGGCACCGCCGGCCTCAACCGCGTCTGGGACCAGTTCCGCCCCGGTGACGCGCCCCTCGAACTCCCGCTGTACGGGGGCCGTATCGACCCCGCCACCTGGACCGCCGCCCGCACCACCGAGGAGCCCCCACGATGAACAGCGAGACAGAGACAACTGGGAACACCATGAGACTGAAAGGCGACCTGAGCCTCTTCTCCGTCATCCTGTTCGGCCTGGCCTACATCTCCCCCGGCATCGTCGTCACGATCTTCGGCGTGGTCGCCGCCACCAGCGGCGGCGTGGCCCCGACGGCGTTCGCCGTCGCCACCCTCGCGATGGTGCTCACCGGGCTGAGTTACGCGAAGATGGCGCGCGCGGTGCCCGGTTCCGGGTCGGTCTACACCTACGCCCGCAAGATGCTCGACAGCCGCATCGGTTTCCTGTCCGGCTGGGCGATGCTGCTCGACTACTTCTTCATCCCGATGGTCGGCTGGCTGATCACGGCGATCTACTTCAACGCCCAGTTCCCTGGCATACCCAAGTGGGTCTGGCTGATCGTCTCGGTGGGCATCACCACCGCCATCAACGTCTTCGGCATGAAACTCGCGGACCGCGTCAACAAGGTCCTGATGTTCATCGCTCTGGGGTCGCTGGTCCTCTTCGCCACCCTGTGTGTCGTCTTCCTCGGCAAACACGGCTCCTCCGCGCCCGCCACGGACGCCCTGTGGAACTCCGGCACTTCGATCGGCGCGGTCACTGCGGCCGCCGCCATCGCCGCGTACTCCTTCCTCGGCTTCGACGCCCTCTCCACGCTGGGCGAGGAGGCCAGGGGCGGGGCGAGGACGATCGGCAGAGGCATCGTCGGGTGCGTCATCGCCGCCGGCGCGATCTTCTTCGTGCTGTCCTTCGTGATGCAACTCGTCCACCCGGGTGCGATTTTCGCCGACGTCGACGCTGCCGCCTACCATCTGAAGGTCCAGGTCGGTGGCGAGACGTACGCCGAGATCATCAACTTCGTCACCATCGCCGGATCCATTGCCTCCTGCATCGCCCTGCAGGCGTCCGCCGCCCGACTCATGTACGTCATGGGACGCGACGGCGTACTGCCCAAGGCCGTCTTCGGCAGGCTGTCGGCGAAGACCGGCACCCCGGTCAACAACCTGCTGTTGACCGCGGCCGCCGGTGTCATCGCCATGAAACTCGACCTGACCACAGCCACCTCGTTCATCAACTTCGGCGCGTTCCTCGGCTTCGCCGTGGTCAACGTCTGCGTGATCGCCCACCTGGTCCGAGAGCACAGACACGGTCGCACCCTCAACCTCTTCTCGTACCTGGTGATGCCGGTCATCGGCGGCGCCGTCTCCGTCTATCTGCTCACGAGGCTCGGTGACGTCGCTCTCCAAATCGGCGGCGTATGGTTGGCTATCGGCGTTGTCTATCTGGCCGTTCTGACCAAGGGCTTCCGCCGGCCCGCACCGGAAATGACCTTCGACGACGACACCGTGGCCACCGACAGAGTCACCGCGTAGCTCCCCTCCCTCGCCCGGCGGCGTCGTGCGGTATCGCGACGCCGTCACCGGCCGGGTGAGGCGCGGCCGTACGCTGGGTCGTGGAGCAGGAACAGCGGTCCTGACGTGCCCGGTCGTGCCACGGGCCGCGCCAGCACGGTGCGAATCACGCGCAACGACACACTATTACCGAAATATCTTTAATCTCCGACCAGCAGGACCGTTCACAGTGCTATTCCTTCTGATCCATGCCGTCATCACAGTCATGTCGATCGTCCTGCGCCGCCGCGTGCCGAATGCAGGATCGCTTCTTGCGGTTGCGGCACAAACGTACGCAACCGAACGATGGAGCACCGCGCATATCGTCGACCCTGATGTCACCGCACATTTCCTAAGTACCAATCCGGGCCATCTCGCCGGCGAATCGGTCGCAGCCCAAAGATCCGACACGACAGAGTCGCCCATCGGTAGCTGCCGAGCAGGCGGAACCACTCTCGCTCGAACTAACAGCACTGGCCCGCACCACATTCGACACTCCGCGAGGCAGCTCACGATCCCAGACCCTCAGGATTGATATGCACAAACACTCGCGTACGAGGCGCACCTGGCAGATAGTCAGCCATTCACTCTTCTCGGCACACTCAGCGACGCGAACGATTCCGAGTTGATCATCCTCAAAATCCGGTCGCGCTCCACACGAGAATGACCGCGAGGCGATGACGCAGAGATCGCGCGCAACAAACCGCACATCACCACGCCACCCACGGGTGCAATAACGGCTCCGGCAACAAGCCAGAAAGCGGCCATGATGGCGCCACGCGTTCATCTCGACGACGTCCTCGATCTCGCGATCTCCTGGGCACCGATCGGCGAACCTACACCCGGAACGATCCAGTCCGAATTCGGCATCGATGTCGCCGAGTACCGACGACTACTTTTGGCCGCGATACAACGGCACCAGCAGCGGCCGCTCGTCCCCTGCGATGCTGCGACCCTTGACCGGGTGTACTCCCCATCCGTTCTGGCGGCACTCGCCGTACAGCATCATCACACACCGTCCTTACCAACACATTCGGTCGATCCGAACCCCGAAACCTGATTAACCCACAGCCACCTGGTCGACTAGACACAGGTCTTCACTTCGAAACAGAGAATGCCATGTCAGCAACCGAAGCCGGGGGACGCCAGGGGGAAACACCGAATCTACAAATTGCGCGAACAACACCAGTTGAGATGGAGATCCGTCGTTACCGTCGATGGCGCGATAGACGACGTGAGGCAGAGCGCCGACGTACCCAACTCCCTGAACGCAGTAGAGAAGTCGAGGACATACTCACCTTTGCGCGGAGATGGGCCCCCTACGGGGGTCCATCCGAGGAGCATATTTTCGTCAACTTTGGAATGTCAACCAAACGATTCGAAGCAAGAGTGAAGCAGATTTTAGACGAGATCGGTTGCGACAGTCTCGAAGAACACAATTGATGTGGGTCTATCGCGAGTCAACCTCCCCGATGACCCAGTTTCGCAGTTGGGCCGCGCACACGAGAATCAGCCACCGCGGATCCGTCCGGTTCTGATACTGATCGCCGCGACGAGCCCGGCGATACTGAGTGCCATCGGTGTCCTTCCTGAACGGGTGGGGAGTCGTTGCAGCCGCCGTCGCCGGTGGATTAACTGCCTCGCCAATCCAAGCCGCCACCCGGACAATCACCCCTGCGCTCGTACCTGCCTTCCTACACACCGCCCTCTATTCCTTCGAGGCCATTTCCCGGGAGATCGTCTGATGCGGCGGGCCAGTGCTGATCTCCCTCGCTGCAGCTATCGCCGTCACTCCACCGCGGTTGCGCTGTTCGCCACGAGTGCGAAGTGGGATTCCGAAGACATCAGCAGGAGCCGACCCCGGAAACGTGCTCTATGTAGGACCTCTAGACGCAGTACCGAAGATTCAGTTGCAGGAGATTCGCTTTCCGGCTTGACCCAGACCACCCGACCCCAGTGTCGACCACACCTAAACTAAACTCGTCAGCGCGTGTGTATGAGGAATGAGACAACCAAACCCTGAGTTGGCCGCAGCCACTGGAACCGCCCCGGGACAGTCAGGGGCTGTCGAGAATGCGACTGTCGTGGCGATTCCACATGTCGCACCTGTCGACGGCTTTGCCTATCCCGATTTCCACTCAGGTTCCGACCTGTCGGACGGTCAGCGCTCTAGGTCGCCGGCCCGTTGGTGAGGGTATGCGTTCGCCAAATTGCGTATCTCGTCTTGGGCACAGTTCGATTCGGGGATCACCTGCCACAATCGTTCGATGAACCGGGACTGTGTCATGCCGAAGTGCACAAGTATTTCCTCCTCGTTAGCACCCCCGTACGGTGCGGGGGACTGGCCGGAATCCGCAAGGCAGGCAAGCGCAAGCTCACCGCGATCGCGGTCAAGCACGCGCCCCGCATGGGCACCCGACTTGTCGACGAGATCCTCGCCGCCCTCGACGAGCAGACCGTGGTGGTCCCCGGTACCCAAGCCGCCGAGACCATCCTCCCCAAACTCGCCGACACCCTGAAAGAGACTCTTCAGCAACGAAAGCAGTCGCCGAGGAGGTGGAGAGGGCGCTCGATGAACACCCTCTTTCCCGGGTCCTGACCTCGATGCCCGGCATCGGTTTCAGGACTGCAGCCCGGGTCTTGATCGAGGTCGGTGACGGCTCCGCCTTCGCCTCCGCCGCGCACCTGGCGGCCTACGCCGGCATCGCACCGGTCACCCGTAAATCGGGCTCATCGATCCGTGGCGAGCACCCGGCCCGATCCGGGAACAAAAAGCTCAAACGAGCGCTGTTTCTGTCCGCATTCTCCGCCCTCCATGACCCCACCAGTCGCGCCTACTACGACAAAAAGCGCGCCGAGAAGAAAAAAAACACAACGCGGCCCTGATCTGCCTCGCCCGACGCCGCTGCGAGGGTCTCTACGCCATGCTGAAAAACAAGGAACTCTACCGGGCACCGCTCCCCTCAGCGGCTTGACAGGAACCATAGGGACACCCCCCAGCGGCAGTGCCGTCTGTTTCTTTGCTCCCGCTAGGGTTCCGACTAGTCGACTGGAGGCAATATGCGAACTTTTGGACAACACACCGACCCGATTCACACAATCGTTCATCTCAGCGACCCGCACTTTCTTGCCGGCGACGCAGCTTTGTACGGCAGCGTAGATACCGACCAAGCCCTACTGGCTGCTGTGAATCGAATAGCCGCCGAGATCGAGAGCGCGGACGCGATCGTGGTTACTGGCGACCTGGCCGACCGTGGGGAAAGTGACGCCTACGACCGTGTCGCGGCGACCCTCGAGCCGCTCGCGAAACGGCTCGGTGCGCAGCTTGTCTGGGTCATGGGCAATCATGACGAGCGCCTTACCTTCGCGCGTCGGCTATACGGCGAGGACGTCGATCGACCTCAGGACAGAGTCGTCGACCTCGATAGGCTTCGTCTCATCGCTCTCGACTCCACTGTGCCCGGCTACAACCACGGCGTGATCGACAGCGGATGAACAGTGGTTTCGTCTACAGATCCTTCAGTGCCGTCGCGGTCTCGGAGAGGATTTCGTCGGACAGGCCCTCTTCGCCGATTGCTCGTGCCATGGCGAGGGCGCCGCGAGCGGTGTTGCTGACTGAAACGTGTTCAACCCCAGCGGGATTCCATCTCCGCATATTCCAAATTACCCGTGCCGCTGTCTTCTTTCAGTCAACGTGACAGTGCCGCCGCAGGAACCATCTATATCAGTACGACCGGAAATCGATGCCTTCCTCCGCGGCGCGGAGTCGACTCAGGCGGAGGGCGAGGTGCGTGTCGAGGCTGCTGGGTGCGCGGCGCCAACTCTCGCCCAGGATGGTGTCGATACGGTCAATACGCTGTCGCACGGTGCTCACGTGGACGTGGAGTGCCGCGGCCGTCCGGGCCAGGTGCCCACCGTTCTCAAAGTAATGCCACGCAGTTTCACACAACTGCGTGTGGCGATCCTGGTCGTACGAGATGAGCGGACCGAGGAAGCGGTCGATCAGGCGGGCCACCCACTTCTGATCTCGCGCCCCCGAAATCGCTCCTGCCAGACCGAGGTCTATAACGTCGGAGGATCCGTGAGATCGGCCCAGTGCTCGCATCGCCGAGACCACTGCGCGCGCCTCGTCATGCGCGGCTCGCACTGCGGCAACGCCGGACGCTTTCGCACTGCCGACGAGGACGGTCAAGCCTGCGGCTTTCAACGTATCCGCGATCGTTGTGCCTTGTTTGTGCGGTTCGGTGGCCGGGCAGAGCACGCAGATATGTCCGGCATGCACCGCAACAACAGCGGGGATGCTGGCCGTCGCGGTCTTGATCGCCGTGACCGTCGAGCTCTGCTGCACCGAAGCCGTTCCTTCGCACACGTGCACTTCGAGAGCGTCACCCTTGTTGAAGCCGTAAGACTGTAGTCGCATTTGCAGCGCAGGCTCGGTGCGTTCGCGCATGTTCATCAGCAGTTCGATCAGTTCGAACTGTTCTCGATTGAACGAGGCCTCCAACGTCCGCTCGAACAGGTAGGCCGTGGACACGAAGACCGATGCGCGGGAGATGATCTCACGCCGCCCACTCCCGTCCTTCACAACGAGAGTCGCGAGATGTTCCTCTCCCGCGGATGCCGCCATGACGAGCAATGGGACGCCACCGGCTGTGACGGGAACTGCGCCCTGTTCGCGGTGGGAGATCGTCACCGACGTCCGCAGCTCCGGCGTGCACAGCAACCCGTCGGCTGCTACCGCCTGCCCGACAATGAGATTGCCATCGGGATCGTGAATGCTCACCGGTGCGCTGAGGAACTCACCGAGCACGTCGATGATGCCCACCAGGGCGCTGGAGCCGCGCAGGGCGGCCATGAGACGCTCGTCGAGGAGTAGCAGTGACTGCAGTTCGTGCTGGCGGCGCTCCGTCGACGACACGGTCTGGGACAACGTTGTCCGCAACCCTGTGACCTCTCGCCGGATGCGCAGGTGTTCGAAGGCGACACCAGCCTGTGCGGCGAAGTCAACCAAGGCGGCGACCGACCGTTCGGAGAACTCGGAGGGTCGTCGGCACGCAACGAGGAGCGCTGCCACCACCCGGCCGCCAACCCGGATCGGTGCCCCGAGGATCGAACGAACCCCTTCGCCCCGGACGATCGCGTCGATGGCCGGCAGATGGTTCATGTTCGGGTCCGTGAGGTAGTCACTGGTCTGCACGGGTGCATTCCCCGCAGCGACGGCTCCGAGGATTCCGGTCCCGAGCGGCATGCGGATGGAGCGGTAGGCGGTGGTCTGCACGCCGACGGCCTCTTCGATGCATGTCTCGCCGCGCTCGAGGTCGTTGACGCTGAGATATGCCATGTCGGCATCTAAGAGGGTCCGGGCGCGGCGCAGAATTCCCTGCAGTACCACTCCACGGTCCCGGACGCTGGTGAGGTCCTCCGCGCACTCGCGGAGCGCACGGCGCACGTCGTCCGTCGAGGGAGGGGTGAGCACGGGCGTCGACGGGGGCGCCTGGGGTGGCGTGACTTCGACTGTCGTCGAAGCATCGCTGGGAACGTGCATTGGTCCTCCGAACCCACCTGTGGCACCTACTGCCATCTTTGCAGGCTAAGTATGTCACTCTGCGCTGTGTCCGGGGCCGAAAAAATCGGCCAGAGTGAGAGACGCCACAAAGTGAAGGAGATTGCAGTGGTCGATATGAAGGTGCACGTCCTCTCCACCGGCGTGATGGAGACGGACTTGACGTGGTTGCTGCTGAAGGGGGGCCACACGATCCGCGACAGGAACCACAAAAATGACCCCGTGGTGTGGGGAGGATGTCCTACCCATGCCGTACTGATCGATCACCCTGAGGGGAAGATCCTGTGGGATACAGGAGTCCCACGCGACTGGGAGGAGCGGTGGGCGCCGACCGGTTTTCACGATTTCTTTCCGGTGAGCGATCCAGCAGACGGACCGGGATACCTCGACACGTCGCTCGCGAGCCTCGATCTCACCCCCGACGATATTGACATCCTGATCTTGTCCCACCTGCACTTCGATCACGCCGCCAATGCGAAAATGTTCACAAGTCCGAAGACACGGATCCTCGCGCAAGCTGACGAGATCGAAGGCGCGCGGGGCATCACCGGGTACTCGAGCGGCGCGCACATCGTCAGCGATTACAGCGGCCTTGATCTAGAGGCGGTCCACGGAGATGCCGAGATCCTTCCCGGCGTGAGCGTGATCCACACTCCCGGTCACACGTGGGGAACCATGTCGTTGCAGTTGGACCTGGAGAACGACGGCACGAAGATCTTCACCTCAGATGCGGTGTACCTCGGCGAAAGCTGGGGACCGCCGGCCACCGGAGCCGCGATCGTCTGGGACAACCTCCGTTGGCTCGAGTCGGTGGACAAGCTGCGCGGTATCGCGGACCGTACCGGGGCGGAAGTCATCTTCGGACACGACGCCGAACAGTTCGAGACACTGCGGCTCGCGCCCGACGGCTACTACAGCTAGCCGGGCACATGATTATCTACGATTTCGGCTGCGAGAACGGACACCGTTTCGAGGATGTCCTACCGAGTATGAACTCCGCGGCACCCGACTGCGTCGTGTGCGGCAGCGAGACCCGGCGGCGTCTCTCACAAGTGCGCATCGGTGGAATGGCGAAGGCGGGGCCTAGCCGCGAACAAATGCCGAACACGTGGCGGTCGGTGAGGCAGGGCGACAGGGAGACCGTTGCCCACTGGCACAAGCTCGCTCGTAAGCGCGAGGCACTCGAAGAGCGGTACCCGGAGCTTGCCGGCGACCGCCGCCCGGTTCTCGCTCACGAAGGGATCTTCGCGGACCGCCCCCTCCGCGCCGGCGACGACCTCCAGGCATCCGTTGCCAGCGCGCTCGCGACATCCGGCGGCGGTCGCTGCAACAGCCACGCAACACAGAAACCTACTGCAAAGGAGAGTGATTCGGCGTGAAGATCGTCGGAGCCGTACTCGAGGAAATCGGCACGTCGCGGCCGTACGCTGAGTCCCGGCCGATCGGCATCTGTGAGCTCGACCTGGATCCGCCCGGACCTGGAGAGCTTCTGGTCAAGATCGAGGCCGCGGGGCTGTGCCACTCCGACCTGTCCGTCGTGGACGGCAACCGGGTCCGTCCCGTCCCGATGCTCCTCGGGCACGAGGCCGCGGGGCGGGTCGTCGAGGTCGGGCCGGGAGTGGACGACCTGCGCCCAGGCCAGCGGGTCGTGATGGCGTTCTTACCGCGATGCGGCGAGTGCGCGAACTGTCGGACCAACGGGAGGCTGCCCTGCACTCCCGGCTCGGCCTCAAACAACGCCGGCGAACTGCTC
Organism: Rhodococcus sp. A14; assembly: GCF_011603105.1. Classification (NCBI taxonomy): domain Bacteria; kingdom Bacillati; phylum Actinomycetota; class Actinomycetes; order Mycobacteriales; family Nocardiaceae; genus Rhodococcus; species Rhodococcus sp. A14. The sequence goes on from NZ_JAAOQS010000006.1 coordinate 157,448, forward strand.
GGAGGCGGCCACCGACTGCACCGCGACGGTGAGGACGTGCATCATCACTTGGGCGTCTCCGGCTTCGCCGACCATGCGGTCGTCGACCGCCGTTCTGTCGTGCCGGTGGATGATGACATTCCACCGCAGATTGCGGCCGTCCTCGGCTGCGCGGTCCTTACCGGGGGCGGCGCCGTCATCAACGCCGGTGATCCGCAGGAGGGCGACACCGTCGTCGTCGTCGGACTCGGTGGTGTCGGCATGGCCGCACTGATCACCGCGGTGTCGCTCGGCCGCGGCCCGGTGATCGGCATCGACGGTGTTGCCGAGAAACTCGAGCGCGCCCGTGAGCTGGGCGCGACCGCCGTGTACACACCGCAAGAAGCGATCGAGGCCGACCTCAAAGCACCGATCGTCATCGAGGCGGCGGGAAACGCCCGCGCATTCGAAACTGCGGTGCAGGTTACCGGCATGGGCGGCAAGACGATCACTGTCGGCTTGCCCGCGCCCACCGCGACAGCCACGATCACCCCGCTCGGGATAACCGCGGAAGCGCGCACCATCGTCGGCAGCTACCTCGGATCGGCCGTCCCCGCACGGGACATCCCTATCTTCGCCCAACTGTGGCGTGAGGGAAAGCTGCCGGTCGAGGCGCTCATCTCGTCGACGATCACGCTCGACGAGATCCACCAGGCGATGGATAACCTCGCTGACGGCACCTCCGTCCGCCAGGTGATCCTGTTCGATAACGGCGCAAACGCATGACCGCACAGCGCGAGCAGGAACTTCTCGCGACAATACCCACAGGGCTGTTCATCGCCGGCGACTGGCGTGAATCGTCGACCGGTTCACGATTCACGGTGGACGACCCCTCCACTGCCCAGGCATTGGTGGCGGTTGCCGACGCCTCACCGGACGACGCAGCCGCCGCGCTCGCCGCGGCCGCGGCGGCACAGGAGCTCTGGGCAGCGATGCCTCCCCGAGTTCGCGGCGAGTTGCTCCGCAAGGCGTACGAGGCGGTCCTCGCCCGGGTTGACGACTTCGCACTCCTCATCTCCATGGAAATGGGAAAGTCGCTGCCCGAGGCGAAAGGTGAAGTCACCTACGGTGCCGAGTTCCTCCGCTGGTTCAGCGAGGAGGCGGTGCGCATCGACGGTCGCTACACGAAATCACCCGACGGCAATTCACGTCTGCTCGTGCTGAAGAAGCCGGTGGGGCCCTGCCTGCTGATCACACCGTGGAACTTCCCACTCGCCATGGCGACACGCAAGATCGCCCCAGCGCTCGCAGCAGGATGCACGATGGTCGTCAAACCCTCGGAACTCACACCGCTGACAACCTTGCTGTTCACACAGATCCTCGACGAAGTCGGCGTGCCCGCAGGCGTGATCAACGTGATCCCCACGACTCACGCGGGAGCTGCCGCGGGACCGCTGATCGCTGATCCGCGGTTGCGGAAGCTGTCGTTCACCGGCTCGACCGCAGTCGGCCGGACACTGCTCGAACAGGCATCCGCCAACGTGCTGCGCACGTCGATGGAGTTGGGCGGCAACGCACCGTTCCTGGTCTTCGAGGACGCGGACATCGACGCGGCCGTCGAAGGCGCGCTCGCGGCGAAGCTACGCAACATCGGAGAGGCGTGCACCGCGGCCAACCGCTTCTACGTGCACGAGGACGTTGCCGGCGAGTTCGTGCAGCGCCTGGCCGCCCGTTTCGAGGCCAAACGCGTCGGCCGCGGCACCGAGGAAGGTGTGGAGCTGGGTCCGCTGATCGACGAGAAGAGCCGCGGCAAGGTTTCGGCCCTGGTCGACGATGCGGTGAGCCGGGGTGCCAAGGTCGCGACCGGCGGTTCCCCAATTCCGGGGGATGGATGGTTCTACCAGCCGACCATCCTGACCGAGGTACCGAGCGACGCGACGATTCTGTCCACGGAAATCTTCGGCCCTGTAGCACCGGTCGTCACCTTCCGCACTGAGGACGAGGCCGTTGCATTGGCCAATGCCACTCCATTCGGTCTGGTCGCATACGTGTACACACGTGACGTAGGACGCGGGCTCCGCCTCCCCGAGCGTCTTGAAAACCGGGATGCTGGGCATGAATTCGGGTGTGGTCTCCAACCCCGCCGCGCCCTTCGGCGGAGTGAAGCACTCCGGCGTCGGGCGCGAGGGCGGAAGCGAAGGAATTAACGAATACCTGGAGACGATGTACGTCGGCATCGCTGGAATATGACGTACGCCGAGTAGAGATGCACGCCCGCAGAGCGCATCTGACGGTGTGTCCCAGTCTGTTCACCCACTGTGTCGCTCGTCCTGGGGCCAGGGATCCTGCGCACCACGGACGGCAACGTAACCCCGACTTAGCAGTGTTTGTCACTTATTTGAAAGGCGAGAGAATCCACGATGAACGTCCACAACAAGCCGAAACTCGAGAGCGAAGCCCCGCCGTCCGGGCTGAAGAAGGTGGTCGGCGCATCCATGGCCGGCACCGTCGTCGAATGGTACGAGTTCTTCCTCTACGGGACCGCGGCGACGCTCGTGTTCAGCAAGGTCTTCTTCGCGGCCGGCGGCAACGAACTCGACGCGATCATCGCGGCGTTCGTCACCTACGCCGTCGGCTTCGTCGCCCGGCCCCTCGGCGGCATCGTCTTCGGTCACTTCGGCGACAAGTTCGGCCGCAAGCAACTGCTCCAGTTCAGCCTCCTCCTCGTCGGCGCGGCCACGTTCCTGATGGGCTGCCTGCCCACGTACGGCCAGATCGGGTACTGGGCCCCGGCCCTGCTCGTCACCCTCCGCTTCATCC
>NZ_JAAOQS010000070.1:0-49468 GCF_011603105.1 Rhodococcus sp. A14
GCGGGGTTGCGGTCGAAGAATCCGACCGGTTTCAGCCAGAAGGACACGGTGTCTGCACGCATGGTCCGCAGCCATGAAGGTCTGCAGGGGTACATGTCGGCGGCCAGCAGCATGCCACGCTCTGGCCGACGAATTCGACTGCAAGCCAATGTCGTTTCGCGAGCCGGGCATGATTGGCAGTGTGTGCGCGATACCGCCGGCCGCAGGAGAATGGTGAGTCGGGATCGAACATCGCCGGATTACGCGGCCGGCCACGGCGGACATAGGCGCTTGAGCTGACCACCCGGCTCAGGCCCTACACCGAGGAAACGGCGGAGAGACGCGGAGAGGGAGTGCGCAGCGACTACGGGACCCCTAGCGTGATCCTGGAGAGGGGAATCAGTGTTTGCATCCTGGCCCGTGGACTCGTGTGTGTGGTTCGCCGGGTTGCCGACCGACCCCCGGTTGGAGGCGACGAATGCCGGCGGGATGCATGCCGGTCGGCGGTATGGCGTCAGACCGGGATCGTGACTTCCTGGCTCGATTCGACCCGGTGGACTCGCAGCGACAACTCCCGCATTCCTAGAGAGGGGAGCATCCCGACGAAGGCCCGGCCATGTTCCGAATCGGCATGCTGATCGAGCGCTGACTGCGACTCCCATTCCTCATAGACGTAGAAGACCCCCCGTGCCACTAGGTCAGCGCTGATAACAAACGAGATATTGCCCGCATCGCGGACCGACTTCGCCACTAGCTCCCCGATTGCGGCGCTGGCCCGGTCATGGAGGTCCTCCTCGATCACGAGGCGTCCACTTTGGACGATTACCGCACCGTCTGGCACCTGCCCGCGCCCCGTCATCTGGTCGATGTCGTCGTGCAGCCTCTGTCGGACATCCGGGGTGAGCGAGACCAGGAACGTGTCATCGCGCAAGCCGGCGAGCAACGCGTCCGCGACCTCGTCGGGGCTCTGGAGGGCCTCCAGCTCGAGTCCGGCTTCGAAGACCTCGGTCGGTATGCCAACTAGGGGAACTTCGAGCGTGTGCCGAGTGTTGGTGATGTCCGGGCAGAGCAAGGTGACGCCCACGCCTTGCGGTGAGAGGTAGGCGTTCAGCGTGCGGGCGAGACCGATCAAACCGGACTTCGACAACGTGTAGGCACCCCCTAACGGCACTTGCTCAGGAAACAGCCCGAGGCTCGATGAGGTGACGATGAGGTGGCCATGGCCTCGCGCCACCATTTCGGGCCCGAACTCGAGGAAGGCACGGACAACGCCGACAGCGTTGACATCCAGAACATGCTCCCACCGCTCGAGAGGGATCTGCTCCAGCGGGCCGGCTACCGAGGTGCCTGCATGGCTCCAGACGATGTCGGTCTGGCCCATCACCTCGGATGTCTGACGGTGCAGGTCTGCGAGATCCTCTGTTCGGATGGTGTCGCAGGCGACCGAGAGGGAGCGCCGCCCGAGGCCCTCGACCTCGGACGCAACCGCCTTGGCTGCGGACTCGTCGATGTCGGCGACGACGACATCACAACCGGCGCGCGCGAGCGCGAGAACACCGGCTCTGCCGATGCCGGCTCCTCCTCCGATGACCACTGCTGTCTTGTTGTGAAGATCCATTTCAACGTGCCTTTCAGACGGGTTGGCTCAGGGTGGTGGTGAGATTTACGCCGTCAGGCGTTTCCCATTCGTTGACGTTCTGGTAGCCACCGGCACCGGCAAGGTAGTCGACGAAGACGCCCTCCGGATCGCGGTCGGCACGGATCACCTGCAGGCGCGCCCACGCGTCATCGCTCAGGCATTTCACCCTGCGGTGTTGCTGGTCGGAGTCGCCCCAGTACTGCCCCTTTGTGTAGGGCTCCAAATGCTTCATCGCTCCGAGCGACCACTGCCGGTATTTTTCGTCATCCGCTGCGTCGCTGTAGATGATGTACACCCCGACCATCATTTCGGTCATCAACGACATGGCCTGGTCGGGTCCTTCGTGGGGAAGGGTGTACTGGAAGAAGGTATGCCCGGGCTCGTTGCTGGGCCGGTCCATGACCAGCGTCTGTGCGGCCGCAGCGATCTCGTCGTACGGTCCTTCGACCCAGGCGGACTCGACCCGGTAGCGGAAGCCCTTGGGATGGGTGACGTCGACGAACTCGTACTCGGACTTCATCGTCGTGGGTTGAGCATTGTTCATGATCAACGCGTGCTCGCAGTAGGGTGCGGTCGCCAGGGGTGCCAGCGCCTGCTCGGCCTCTTCGCGTGTGTCGCAGAAGGCGAGTCCCCACACCGCGAAGACGTAGCCTCCCTCGTGGCCGGGGATTTCGAACTGTGGATTCATCGATACCGCGACCAGGTGGACGCTGGGGGCGATGTCCTTCTGCGCTGTGGAGAGCCACTCGAGAATCTCGGCATACCGCTCCACGGGATAGATCTGCATCGTCCCGGTAAGAGCCTTGGGCAACGGTCGGGTCTGGAGGTGGATCCGGGTGATGACCCCGCAGAACCCGGGCCCCGCTCCGCGGGCCGCCCAGAAAAGGTCCGAGTTTTGTTCGGCATCTGCGCGAACAAGGTCGCCGTCGGCCGTCACGACATCGATCGCCAGAACCTGCTCTGACGCCCAGCCCCAGCCCCGATGATTCCATCCCATGCCGCCTTGAAGCAGGAAGCCGCCGATACCGACCGTCGGGCACGGCCCGCCGGGGAAGAACCGTCCGAACTGCTCGAGGTAGACGCCCAGCTCGCTGCCGCCCTGGACGGACGGGGTCACGCTGACGATGCCGGTGTTCTCGTCGAGAGAAAATTCCTTGTAGCCGCCGAGGTCGATCAGCAGGGCATCGTCCCGCACGCCCCACACCGGGAAGCTGTGGCCGCCAGACCTTATGCCGACCTTCCAGCCGCGTTCCCTGGCCAACCGAACGCCCTCAACGATGTCGTTCTCGATTTCGGCCATCAGGACGGCCGGGGGAAAGCGGTCAGGATATCGACTGTGGAACACTCGGCCGACGCGAGCATTCTCGTAGCCCTCATCGTCGCGCTCGAAGAGGGTTCCGGTGAATCGGGCCTTGGCCGTGAGGGTCGGGATGTCGATCATGGATGGTATTTCTCCTGTACTGAGGCGTGCGCAACTCGGTCTGCCGCCGGCGACATCGCGTGCTGGCAATAGGTTTGAAATTGTCGGTGTCGACGTTTATCGGGTGCCCGTGCCATCCGGCGAGGTCGGTGTCGAATCCCATCTGGGGTTCCGGGGCCGGTGCTTCGCCGTGACCAATGCCCGCTCGCGAGATGTCCTTTCACGGACGATGAGTCCGCCATAGTTGGTGCTCGGGGGTCATCGTCTTGACCCTTCCTTCTGATGAGTGCTGGTGTGCCCGCAACATTGTTGTGGCCTGCTCGGAGAGAGCTCGAACTGTGGGCGCGTCCAGTAGCCATGTCCATCGCCGGTAACCGAGCAGGCACGAGATGCGCTCCCAGAATTGTGTTCGGTCGATCCCGAACTGCACCCAGATGTCTTCTGACGATGGTCCGTCGAACGGTAGCCATTCGATGGCGAGTTCGAGGATTAGTTGATCGTCGCAAGGGCGGGCGGCAGCTTTCGAACCTCTACCGGCGCTGCCACCACGTGGGGTTTCGTTGCTCATGCGGATGTTCAATCTGTGAAAGCCGTGTTAGGGATTGACGGCCGTGAAGGGCAGACGCGTACGGTGTTCTGCCCGGGAACGGTTTTGGACACCGTGTGTTCTATGGTGATGCTCCGCGGGCACCGAACCCGCTCGCACGGAGCGGGTTCGGTGCATCCGTCAGACTATGGGCGCGCCCGATGTGTTGACGGCTGAAGCACGTCGTGTGGGCGGTCTATTGCTGTGTGGCGTACTCGGCGAGGTTGGTCTCGAAGCCTGTTTGTGTTCCGAGGGCCAAGACTTCACCGTTGTCGATGTCTTCTTGCCATACGAGCGATCCCGTGGAGGTGTGCAGGGGGTGGTCTTGAACGGTGAGGATGCGGGCTCCTTCACCGCTGATGGTGTGTGCGTGCGCCGCCCATCCGGGTGCGGACAGCATCAGGTCGCCTGCGGACCAGTCGAAGCGCTGGCCTTCGACGATGCTGTATCCGTTGCCGGCGAAGTGGTAGTTGATGGCGGAGCTCATGTGCCGGTGGGTTCCGCCGGCGAAGTCGCCACCGATCGCGGTGATGGTGGCGAAGAACGAGGGTGTGGTGCCGTTGAGGCGTCCGGTGGAGGGGTTGTACAGGCAATACAGTGGCCGACCCGTGTATCCGGTTTTGAGGCCGAGGACGCCGCTGAGGTGTTGGCTGACCTTCGCCCAGGCGAAGAGGAGGGGGGAGTCGGTGATCGGGTCGGGGTCGATGATGTGTTCGTAGGGCAGGAGTTGGCTGCCGTCATCGCCCAACGCGATAGCGGGAGCGAGGTCTTTCGCGCGGCGTCCTGGTGCCGAGACGACATCGTGGTCGTGGGTTTCGACGGTGCTGCCGAAGTCTTCGTAGTAGGCAGAGATGGCTTCCAGCAGTGCCGCGTTGGTGTAGCGCAGATACCTGAAGGCGGTGGTGCCGTTGTTGGCCAGCGCCTCGAGGTTCATCGACGGCTTGGTCCACACGTCTTGCTGGACCACGCGCATGGTGCGGGCCCCGATGCTGACCGTGCCGTTGCCGGCCAGACACATCGACAGGCCGGTGGTGTTGGCGCGTACGGGGACGGTGGATTCCCCGGGCAGGAGGACACCGAGGCTGACCTGTGTGGCCGAGGCGAGGCCGCGGACCCCTTTCGGCGCTTGCGGATGCACGATCAGCATCTCGCGGCGGCCCCGGTCATCGGGTTCGCCGGCTTCGAGTGCGGTGAAGGCGGTGTCGATCTCGGCGGCGCTGATCATCAGCGGGGACCATTGTTCCCGCCGGTATGGGGGTGCCTGGCGACTGTCGAGCAGGTGGGCGTGCGGGCTCATTTCTTCTCCTGGATCGGATCGGTGCTGTCGGGTGTGGTGGGTTCGAGGGATATGCCGGCGGTCTCGGGGGTGAACCGCATGACGAGGGCGCCGAGGAGAGCGGCCGATGCCAGGTAGCCGACGAACAGGTACGAAACGTTGTGTTGCGCGGTCCACTGCTGCAGGTAGGGGGCGGTTCCGCCGAACACGACGGCCGAGAGCGCATAGGGCATGGCGATGCCTGAGGCGCGTACGCCGGTCGGGAACAGTTCGGACAGGACCGCCGGCAGGATCGAGGCGACGAAGGCGAACAGTACGAGCGCGATCGTCATGGCCAGACCGAATTGCCATGCGCCTTGTCGGGCGAGGTGGTCGAGGGGGAAGGCGGTGACGGCGACGCCGAGGCCGTAGATGTAGAAGCTGCGGCGTCGACCGATACGGTCCGACAGGGAACCGAGCAGCGGTAGGACCGAGGCGCTGACGGCGAGCGCGATCACGCCGGCCCACAACGCTGCCGTGGGGTCGAGGTGGGCGACGGAGATTGCCCAGGTGGGTCCGCTCACTGCCCAGGCGTAGAACATGGCGGTGACCGATGCCATGAGCAGGAACACCCGGGTCCCGGAGGCGCGGTAGGTCCACAGATTCGCAAAGACAGATCGTTTCGGGCTGGCGTTCCGGGTGGGGGCCGCGGTGGCGGATGTGAAGGCGTGGGTTTCGTCCATGCCGCGGCGTAGGTAGAGGGTTACCAGGCCGAGGGCGGCGCCGAGGAGAAATGGCAGGCGCCAACCCCAGGTGGCCATCTGGTGCTCGCTGAGAGCGGTGGTCAGGAGGGCGCCCATGATGGTGGCGGCCATGATCGCGAGGAATCCGGATACATAGATCGCGGAGGACCACAGGCCTCGCCTGGCGGGAGGTGCTTCTTCGGCGATGTAGGTGTAGGCGGCGGCGACTTCCCCGGTGTGTGCGAGGCCTTGCAGCAGTCGAGCGACGAGAAGGACTGCGCCGGCGAGAACACCGACGGAGGCGTAGGTCGGTGTGAGACCAATGAGGAGCATCCCGGTCGACGCGCACGCGATCGCTACGAGCAGTGAGTGCTTGCGGCCGAATCGATCGGCCATCCACCCGAAGAGGAGTCCGCCGAAGGGACGGATCGCGAATCCCACGCCGAAGACCACCAGGGTGGACAGCAGTGCGGAGGTGGCGTTCTGGGGGTTGAACAGTGCCTTGGCGAAGAAGGGGGCGAAGACGGCGTAGCAGGTCCAGTCGAATACTTCGAGTCCGTTGCCGAGTGTGACACCGATCAGGCTGCGCCGTTGCCGCAGTGCACTGGTGGGCGTTTCGGCGGGGCTGCCGGGAAGCGGCGTGCTCGTGCTCGGGTCAGGACGATCGGTGGGCGGTGCGGTCATGGCACGTCCTCGTTCAGTGGTAGATGTGGTCGGCGTGCAGCACGGCTGCACGCTGGTCGACCAGTTGTTTGCGGATCTTCGCTAGGGCGCCTTGGGCATTGAAGGCGGTGGCCCCCACCGTGATTCCGTCACGCGAATAGGTGAACACCCGAGCGGAGTGGGAAAGGTGCACTGCGTCGACGTCCACCGCGGTCAGGTTCGGGTCGCCCACGTGCTGGATCCGGGTGCCGTGCTGATCGGACCAGACGAACGGCACCGTCGCCGCGTGGCGTGGTGAGTGCGGATGCCCGATGTTGTGCGCGGCGATCCCGGCGTGCTCGCGGGCGTTGGTCCAGTGCTCCACTCGCATCTCCTCGCCGTAGCGGGGGTTGAACCAGCGGGCGACGTCACCGATGGCGTGGAGGTTCGATGTGCCCTTCACCCGCAGGTCGGGGCCGCACACGAAGCCGTCCCGGATGGGGAGCGAGGAGTCGGCCGCCCAGTCGGTGCAGGGCGTGGTCCCGATCCCCACCACCACTACGTCGCCGACGATGGTGTCCCCGTCGTCGAGGTTCAACTCGACGGCTCGCCGATCTGCGTCATAGGACGCACCGTGCACGGCGGTTCCGCATCGCACGCTCACGCCATGTTGTGCGTGTAGTGCCGCCAGCGCGTGGGAGACCGGTTCCGGCATCACCCGGGCCGCGATCCGTGGTCCGGCCTCGATGATGGTGACGTCGAGGCCGAGTTCGCGCGCACTGGAGGCGACTTCGGAACCGATGAATCCGCCGCCGATGACGACGACGCGTGGGCGGCGACGCAGGTCGTTGCGCAGTGCAGTCGCCTCGGCGAGGGTTCGGAGATAGTGCACGCCCGGTATCCCGGCGAGCTGGGGGAGGTGGCGGGGTGCGGAGCCGGTGGCGAGGATGGCGCTGTCGTAGCGGATGACGCTCCCGTCGCCGAGGGTGAGTGTCGACGCCGCTGGATCCACGGCGACGGCCTGTGTTCCCCGGAGGTAATCGATGCCGTGTCCGATGTGGTCGGTCAGGGTCGGTGACGGGAGGTCGGTGTTCGACAGCACCGCCTTCGACAGTGGTGGCTTGTCGTACGGATCTTCGTCTTCACCGTCGACGAGGACGATGCGGCGGTGCGGGTCGTTGTGTCGTAGCGCCGCCGCCGCTCGGATTCCGGCGACGGAGGCGCCGACGATGACGGTGGTGGCTCCGGCGTTCATGGTCAGGACTCGGAGATTCGGATAGCCCGGACGGGGCAGTCGGCTTCGGCTTCACGAAGGCTGTCGTGGTCTGCCTCCGTGGGGTGGCCGGGCTGGGTGAAAGCGATGTTGGTGTCGGGGTCGAGGTCGAAGACGTCGGGCGCGGCGACCAGGCAGTTTCCGTAGCCATTGCAGGCCGCGGTGTCGATGTGGATGCGCGGTGTCATAGTGCTTCAGCTCCTGGGTGCAGCGTCGATGAAAGCCAGGGGGAGTTTTCGTAATCCGAAATGTGTCCCGGCCTCGATGGCCGTGAAGGCGGGGTCGGCCGCCAGCGTGATCGGCGGATACTGGCAGAGGGTTTCGAGAAGGATGCGCAGTTCGGATCGGGCAAGTGCAGATCCGACACATTGATGAATGCCCCACCCGAATGCCAAGTGGCCTCGTGCGGAACGGTCGATGTCGAACGCCGTGGGGTGCTCGAACTGGTGGGGGTCGCGGTTGGCTGCGGCATTGAGAAGCAGTACCCACGAGCCTGCCGGGATGGTGGTATCGCCGACATCGACTGCGCGATTGGTGCGGCGGGCGAACATCTGTGCAGGTGTACGGAGCCGCAGCATCTCCTCGACGTACCGTGGTGCGACACTGGGGTCGGCGCGAAGCCGCTCCTGCAAGGGCAAATCCGATGCCAGCAGATACAGCAGGGTGCTCACCGAATTCAGGGTTGTCTCGTGGCCGGCGACAGCCAGCGTCAGAAGCACCGAGTGTATTTCTCCGATGTCGATCGGGCGTCCGTCGACTTCAGCATCGAGGAGCCAGGTCAGGTAGTCGTCGGGCCGACGGGCGCGGTGCTCGTCGATGTCGCGGTCGAGGGCATCGACCAGCGCCGCGCGGCCTCGAAGCTGAGACTCGGCCGTCCCGTCCTTCCAAATGTCCTCGGTCAGTTCGCGAAAGCGCGCCACGGTTGCCGGGGAGAAACCGACAATCTTGGTGAGCACGCGCAGCGGAATCGACAGTGCGACCTCAGCCACGGCGTCGCCTCCACCTGACTGGTAGAACGCGGCGACGACCTCGGAGATCATCGAGGTGAGCCACGGCTGCAAATCACGTATCGAGTCGGGAGTCAACGCTCGCGTCAGCAACGACCGATAGTGGGTGTGCACCGGGGGGTCGTAGTCGATCGGTATCGACGACATGCCGTCCACCATCGGGATCCGGTGACCAGAGGCAGAGGAGAAGGTCTCGTGGTCACGAAGCGCCTTCTTGACCTCCGAATAGCGACTGATGATCCAGTATCCGCCGTGGAGAGGCGAGTAGGTCGCAGCGCCGGCGGATAACAAGCGCTCGTACGCGTCCCAGAGGGTCGTGTCATTCCAACCCGGACTCAGGTGATCGAATTCGAATCCTCCGGTCGGCGAAGTCATTTGCTCGCCCTCGGCTGTGTTGGTCGTGATAGTTTCCGACACCGGGCAATGCGGTATCCGGTCTCCCGTGCCGATAGTGGACATGGTCCGGTCCTTTCGTGGGCTCGCGACGGCCCCGCCTCGAAATCAGTGCTCCAGGTCACACTAAGAGCGCACCGCTATATAAACAATTACCGAATTGGAGATAAGGGCATAAGTCGCCACTTATTCCGCAGATCGACAAGCGAATAACCGTCTTCTTATGGATTCATCAGAAAGATGATTCTTGCCTTATGTCGCGGGAACGATAGTGTGATTGCGATCACTATCCACCTTTGTGCGGGGAGTTCCGCGCAGCACTCGAAGAGGACCACCATGAAGCCGAGAACCGAAGACCCTTCGCAGCTGAGCCTCGGGTACTTCTTTCCCAGTGGAAAGACAAATTTCCTGTACTCGGACGAAGCTGCTCGGCGAACACCGGCGATGACGAAAGCGAACCTGGTCGAACTCGCCCAAGCGGCCGAACGGGTGGGCTTCGATTCCTTGTTCATCGCTGACAACTGGTCCGGGCACCAACGTGTCGCCGAGGGGTTCGGGCACCAGTCGCCGGCGTATCACGCGCCGTTGCTGGCCATGGCTCTGCTGGCAACGACGGAGCGCATCGGCGTCATCTCCACGTTCCACACCACTCACCACAAGCCCGCTCATGTCGCTCGAATGGGCGCCACGCTCGATGCGTTCAGCGACGGGCGGTGGGGCTGGAACGTGGTGACGGGATTCAGTGCCGACGAGGCGGCACTGTTCGGGGAGCCGTTCATCGACCACGACGAGCGTTACGTCATGGCAGCCGAATTCGTCGACATCGTCAAAAGATTGTGGACCGAGCACGAACCCATCGACGTCGACGGCAAGTATTACCGCGTGACGGGACGGATCAAAAGTCCCCGGCCCGTGCAGGATCCGCACCCCTTGTTGGTCAGTGCGGGCGCGTCTCCGGCGGGCGCCGAGTTCGCTGCACGGTTCTGCGATCAGTTGGTGACGTTGGCAAACACCGAGGAGTTGGTGCGTGAGGTCGATCGTCGGCTGGCTGCGTTGACCGAAAGTAGTAAACGAGCGGTGGGAACGTGTCCGTTCTCGATGGCGATCGTGCGCCCGAACGAGGGCGAGGCCGAGGAGGAATATGCGCGTCTGCTGCAGACTCTCAACGTCGAGGCCACCAAGGAGATCGCCGCTGATGTGCTCGGATCGATCGAATCCTCGCGGTCGATGTACGAGAAGATGGGGGAGGGCGAAGCCACCCGCGCGTTCGGCGGTGCCGGCTCGGTTCTGCAGCTGATCGGAACCCCCGAACAGGTCGCGGAGAAGATCATTTCGCTCAAGCGCACCACGGCGACATCCAATGTGCTGATCAACTTTCCTCTGTGGAGTCCGCAGGAGCTGGAGTCGTTCTCACCGGTGTTGCCGTATCTGCGGGAAGCGGGAGTCTGGTCGCCGCCGCAGGAGCGGAACTGGTCGTGGTGACAGTGCGTGACCGCGGCGTCACCGGGATCGGAGAGCGTCGCGGATCTCGTCGACGGCCGCTTGCTGCAGTGGCGAGAAGAACTTGTCCCGCCGCCACAGCAACGCGATACGCTCGGTGAGTTCGAGGCCGGGAACGGCCAACTCCTGTAGTCGGCCCGCGGCGAGGTCGGATTCGACGACGTAGCGCGGGGCGAAAATCGCCCACGCGTTCTCGGCGGCGGCCTGCTTCATCGGTTCGGCATGCCCGAATCTGATGATGAAATTCGGTTCGATATCGCTGAGCCGGGTGAGCTGTTCCATCAGGTTGCGTTGGTAGATCACCTCCCGCGGCGCGCCGACGAACGGCAGCGCCAATGCCTCGTCGAGGGATAGCGCCCTCGACGAGGCGACGAGGCCCGGCCCGGCGCAGAGGGTGATCGGCTCGGTGCGGATGACGTCGGAGGACATGGTGTCCGGGAGGTGCCGCTGATCCCAGGTCACGACGGCGAAGTCCGCCTCACCGGTTTCCACCGCACGCAACGCTTCGTTGGGTTGCGAGCTGGAAAGGGTGAGGTCCGCACCGGGCCGGCCGCGCTGGAACCGGGACAGAATCGGCGGGAGGAGGTAGCTGCCCACCGCCATGCTCGATGCGATGGACGCGGCGCCGCCTCGCCCCGATCCGAGTTCGTCGACGTCGCGCCTGATCTGGGCCGCCGAGGCCAACATCTCCTTCGCCCACTGGTTGGCGCGTTCGCCCGCTTCTGTCAACAACATTCGGTTACCGCGGCGGACGAACAGCTTTGCGCCGAGCCATGATTCGAGAGCCCTCAACTGTCCCGAGACGGCCGGCTGGGCGACCATCAGCACTTCCGCGGCTCGCGTAACACTTCCCTCCTCGACGACGAGCCGGAACACTTCCAGGCGTTTGAGCGACAGTTGCGCTTCCATGGTCCCTCTATAAGCAGTCAATGATGCGTGTATCGATATCTTGATATTTGCTTTATACCACGGAATCTCTATTGTTAGGTGCATCACAGCCTCAGTGGTATGGATCGCCGATCCGTTCCGCGGGAATGAGGACCACACACCCCGTGCGCACCGATTGCACGGGTGTGTCCGCCCTCGAACACACAACTGGCAAGGAACACGATGAACGTACCGTGGATAACGGAACAGCAAGTACGCGAAAGGGTCTCGATCCTCGACGCCATCGAGTCGGTCACCCGATCGATTACCCGTGAAGTCGACGGCACCGCCCGCAACATCCCGAAAACGATGACGACCTGGGAGCCGGCCAGCAGCGCGCACGCTCTCGGTGCCTATGACGAGGGCGCCGGCCTCGTCGCGTTCAAGACCTGGGTCAACACTCCGGCAGGTGCCTCGGCGCTGATGACGCTGTTCGACGCCACTACCGGTACCCCCCGTGCGGTGCTCGAGGCCGGTGCGCTGGGTGGGATGCGTACCGCGGCGGTCTCCGGGCTGGCGACACGCCTGATGAGTGCCCCCGATGCGTCCGAGCTCGCCCTGATCGGCAGCGGACGGCAGGCATTGGGACAAGTTGCTGCGGTGTGTGCAGTTCGACCGATCACCCGGGTACGGGTGTGGAGCCGCTCCGAGAACAGCCGGACCGGTTTCGCGGCAACGGTGCGCGAAAACCTCGGCATCGACGCCGTCGCGGCCCCCACACTCGCCGAGGCCGTCGACGGGGCCCCCATCGTCACCCTCATCACCCGAGCGACGGAACCGTTCCTCCCGCGAGGACTGTTGTCCCCGGGAACGCACCTCAATGCCGTCGGCGCGATCTTGCCGAGCAACGCCGAGTTCGATCCCGCGTTGCTGGCCGACGCCGACCTGGCGGTCGTCGACAGTATCGCCAACGCACGTCGATCATCCCGGGAGCTGACCGAGTACTACGGCGAGGACTGGACCCCCGTCAAGACCCTCGGCGACCTTCTCACCGGTGCGGTGGTGCGTCCGCTGCACCCCGTTTTGACGATCTTCAAAGGACTCGGGATGGGTCTGGCCGATCTGGCGGTGGCAGCAACGGTGCTTGAGTCGACCAATCGCGAAGGAGTACTGGCATGAGATTCCGCACCGACACCGCACTGATCACCGGATCGATCGCACCCTTGATCACCCCGTTCACCGATAGCGGGGCGCTCGACACGGCAAGCCTGCGCCGACTGGTCCAGTGGCAAATCGCGGCCGGATCGCACGGATTGTCGATCGGTGGATCAACCGGGGAGCCGGCCGCACAGACCGTCGCCGAGCGGATCGAGGCGATCGAGGTCGTCGCCGACGAGATCAACGACCGCGTTCCCTTCATCCCTGGAACCGGATCGGCCAAGCTGGACGAAACCCTCGAGATCACCGCAGCCGCTCGTGCCGCCGGAGCCGATGCGGCCTTGATCATCACCCCGTACTACGCGCGACCCACCCAAGAGGCGCTGTACCGGTGGTACGCCACCATCGCCGGGGAGTTCCCGGACCTGCCGATCATCATGTACAACGTTCCCTCGAGGACCGCCGTCGAACTGGACCCCTCCACGGTCGCCCGCCTCTACCGGGACTTCGACAACATCGTCGGTATCAAGGAAACAACGAAGGACTTCGAACACTTCTCCCGGGTGATTCACGAAGCCGGAGAGAATATCTCGGTGTGGTCCGGCATCGAACTGCTCTGCCTTCCCCTGCTTGCACTCGGCGGTGTCGGATTCGTCAGCGCCGTCAGCAACATCGCCCCCCACACGGTCGCGCGGATGTACGAACTGTGGACATCCGGTGATCACGACGGTGCCCGCGCACTTCACTACGCGCTGCACCCGCTGGTGGACCTGCTGTTCGTGGAGACCAATCCGGCACCGGCCAAGTGGGTCCTGCACCAGCAGGGACGGATCGCCTCACCGCACGTGCGGTCCCCGCTGATTACGCCCACATCGACGGGCATCGACCGGATCGAGACCCTCCTCGGTCAGGCCTCGACCATCCTCACCGAAGAAAAGGCTTTCTGATGCGATTGGCAACGGTCGAACAGGACGGTGATCCGCGGACCGTCGTCCTCGACGCAGACGGCCGACCGCGGGACGTGACCGGGCTCACCGGTGTGGTGACCGCTGACGTCGACATCGACAAATTCGCTGCTCTGACGGATCAGGATCTCCACCGATGCCCGGTGATCGATCTCGACCGGATCACCCGTTGGCTACCGCCGGTCACCGATCCGCGGCGGATCCTCTGCGTCGGTTTCAACTACCACAACCACGCCGTCGAGATGGATAAGGAACCGCCGCAACATCCCACGTTCTTCGTCCGTTTCCCCTCGTCGCTCGTCGGGCACATGGAGCCGGTCGAACGAACGCCGGCGTCCGACAGTTTGGACTGGGAGGGGGAGATCGCGATCGTCATCGGCCGCGGCGGCCGGAACATTCGGGCCCGAGATGCGGCGCACCACGTCTGGGGCTACACCGCCTTCGCCGACAACAGTGTCCGGGAATTCCAACTCCACGGAACGCAGGCCACAGCGGGAAAGAACTTCGACCGATCCGGGTCGGTCGGCCCGTGGCTGGTCACGGCGGACGAGATCGCCGACCCGAACGCCCTGGGAGTACACACCTACCTCGGCGACAACCGGGTACAGGCCGGGGTTCTCGCGGATCTGGTGTTCGATGTTCCCTCGGTCATCGAATATGTCAGCACATGGACGACGCTGACCCCCGGAGACATCATCGCCACCGGCACGCCGGCCGGGATCGGTTACCGGCAGGATCCGCCCAGATACCTACAGCCCGGGGAAGTGCTGACCATCGACATCCCCGGCGTCACTCGACTCGTCAACCACATCCGCTGACGTAGCGAGGAGGAAGAACATGACGACATGCTCGACAACACCGCACGAGGACATCGCAGCATCACTGAAGGAGGTGATGGCTGCGGTCTGCACCCCGGTCTCGGTGGTGACGGCGATGGACGGTGATCGACCGCACGGAACGACCGTCAGCGCCTTCGCATCCTTGTCGATGGCACCCCCCATGGTCCTGGTCTCGCTCGACCGGACCTCCGAGCTCCTCGGAATCATTCAGCGCGGCAGACGGTTCGGCGTCAACATCCTCGGTAGCGCCCAGTCGGCGGCAGCAACGACTTTCGCCCGCAAGGGGACCGACAAATTCGCCGACACACCGTGGACCCTGGCCGGTGGTGTTCCCCGTTTGACCGGCGCACCGGGCTGGGTGGTCTGTGACGCGTCCTCCTTCGTCGAGGGTGGAGACCACATCGTCGTGTTGGGCGAGGTTCGTGAAGCTGTTGCCCACGACGGATCGCCGCTCACCTACTTCCGCCGCGATTTCGGTACCCACATGTTGCTCGGCCAGGAGCACCGGTGACCCCGGATCGGGCAGGCGATCACGCGGTCAACCGGGCCGTCACGGCGCTGCGGGCCGGCGGCATGGTCGTCGTCCTCGATGGCGACGATCGCGAGAACGAGGGCGACCTCGTGGCCGGTGCCGACACCGTCAGCGCCGAGCAGATAGCTTTCATGGTCCGCCACACCACCGGCATCCTCTGCGTTCCGATGACCACCGAACGAGCCGATCAGCTCGAGTTGGCGCCGATGGTGCCGGTGAACACCGACACCCACCAGACCGCCTTCACCGTCACCGTCGACCACATCGGCGCCGGGACCGGGGTGTCCGCCAGCGACCGCGCGATGACCGTACGTGCCCTCGCCCACTCGACCAGCGTCCCCGCTGACTTCCGTCGCCCCGGACATGTCTTCCCGCTTCGCGCCCGCCCGGGAGGTGTCCTGGAGCGGCCTGGGCACACCGAAGCCGCAATCGACTTACTCACCCTCGCCGACCGTGCTCCGGTCGGGGTGATCGGGGAAATCGTCGCGGAGGACGGCTCGATGCGGCGGGGGCCGGATCTGCGCCGATTCGCGGACAGCCATGGGCTGCCCATGGTCACCATCGCCGACCTCGCGCAATCCCTGCATCCGGAAACAGGACCCGTGGACAGACTCTCGACCTCGCGCATGCCCACCGCCTTCGGAGAGTTCCAGGCAATCGCGTACCGGTCGAGCGATGACGGAGTCGAGCATCTGGCGTTGGTGATGGGAGACGTGGCCGCGGCCGCCGAGAGTGAATCCGGTGCCCTCGTGCGCCTGCACAGCGAATGCCTGACCGGCGACATCCTCGCCTCGACCCGGTGTGACTGCGGCAGCCAACTCGAGCAGGCACTGATGGCGGTCAGCCAGGAGCAATGCGGCGCAGTGATCTACCTGCGGGGGCACGAAGGCCGTGGCATCGGTTTGGCGCACAAGATCCACGCCTACGCGCTGCAAGATTGCGGGATGGACACCGTGGACGCCAACCTCGCCCAAGGCCTCGCCGCCGACGCCCGCTCGTACACGGTCGGAGCCCACATCCTCAGGGAACTCGGAGTAGTCAGAGTGCGCCTGTTGACCAACAATCCGGCCAAATGCGCAGCATTGACCACCGACGGACTCGAGGTCCTCGCCCGCGTCGGGCTCTCGACCAACGCGACCACCGACAATGTCCGTTACCTCCGTACCAAACGCGACCGCATGGGCCATGTACTCGACATCCCCGATATCACCGACTCTGAAAGAAGCGTGCTGTGACCGCTCATCTCGGCGATCAGGTCCTGACACCCCTGAACTTTCTCGAACGCGCGGAGGCCATCCACGCCGATCGCACCGCCATGACCTACCACGCCCAATCGTGGTCGTACGGCGAGTTCGCGGTCACCGCCCGCCGCATGGCCGGCACACTCGCAGGCCACGGAGTCAAACCCGGCGACCGCGTCGCCGTCCTGGCCTCGAACACCCCGCTGATGCTGCTCGCGCACTTCGCCGTTCCCTTGGCCGGCGGCGTGCTCGTCACCCTCAACCACCGCCTGGCCGCACCGGAACTGAAGTACATCGTCGAGCACTCCGGCGCATCACTCATTCTGGGCGATAACGAATTCAGCGCCGCCGCAGAATCCTTCGGCATCCGGACCCTCGCCGCCGAACAGGTCCTGGACGCGGACGGACCCGAACACGCGCGCACGGTCGAGGACGAACGCAGCCTCATCTCGCTGAACTACACCAGCGGCACGACCGGCCGGCCCAAGGGCGTCATGTACCACCACCGCGGCGCCTACCTGCAGGCGCTTGCCATAACCCACCACGCCAAACTCGGCCTCGATACCGTCTACCTGTGGACCCTGCCGATGTTCCACTGCAATGGCTGGTGTTTTCCCTGGGCAATCACCGCCGCGGCAGGAACACAGGTCTGTCTCGATCGCCCCGACCCCGACACAGTATGGGCCCATCTGCGCAGCGGGGGCATCACCCACTTCAACGCCGCTCCCACCGTCCTCACCAACCTCACACAACATCGTGAGGCAGACAACGGGCCTCTCGGCAGAATCGTCGAGGTGGGAATCGGGGGAGCGCCGCCGTCCCCCACACTGTTGTCCGAATTGACCGCACTCGGCATCCACACCACCCACCTCTACGGTCTGACCGAAACCTTCGGACCTGCTGTGGTGAACGAACCACGCCCCGAATGGAACACCCTCAGCCATACCGATCTCTCCAAAGCAATGGCTGTCCAGGGCAACTCCAACATGGTCGGCACAGGAATCAGGGTCCTGGACACCGTCGGCAAGAAAGACGGCGCCCCGATCGCCGACGTCACCGCTGACGGCACAACTCTCGGGGAGATCGCTGTCCGAGGGAACACCGTCATGCTGGGCTACTACAACGACGACGCAGCGACCGAGGCCGCCCGGATCGGCGAATGGTTCAAGACCGGCGACCTCGGCGTCATGCACCCCGACGGATCGGTGGAAATCCGGGACCGCGCAAAAGACATCGTGATCTCCGGCGGAGAGAACATCGCCACGGTCGAAGTCGAACACGTACTCACCTCCCATCCCGCGGTCGCCGAGGCGGCCGTCATCGGCGTCGCTGATCCGAAATGGGGCGAAGTTCCGGTGGCTGTCGTTGCGCTGCGGCCAGGCGCGGACGTGTCCACCGAAGACCTCATCTCCTACACACGTACCCAACTCGCAGGCTTCAAGACACCCAAACAAATCTACTTTCGCGAACTGCCCAAGTCCGGAACGGGGAAGATACTCAAACACGTTCTCCGGGGGCTTATTGCACCGGGAGACGAACAGGTGCTGCAGGTGGATCTGCGGGCGAGCACCTGAACCTGTTCACAACCGATTCCGCGATGCTGCCCATGTGTCGCCAACCAAGGTAAGCAGCGCGGCGTGCGCCGCCCTGCGAGATGCACACCGGACGGTGACCCAAGGGAGCGGGCCTGCTGAGTGTGCCAGCGGCGATCTGCCGGGACGGCGCCAATAGTGCCAGGTCGCCGAATAGCCGTGCGAGGGTAACCGCTCAGGGAGGAGGCCGCATTCGTGGATGCGGCCTCCTCACAAGACGTGAAAGCTACGGAACGAGGTACCCCCCATCGACGGGCATTGTGATGCCGGTGACGAACCTGGCCTGATCGGAAAGCAGCCAGGCCGCCGCGGGAGGAATCTCCTCAGGTCGACCCATTCGATTCATCGGGCTGGCGGTATTGAATTTTGCTGCGATGTCGGGGGGCGTCTGCGCGAGCCCGCCGATGAGCATCTCGGTGGCGGTGGATCCCGGCGCGATGGCGTTGATGCGGATCCCGCTCTGGCCGTACTCGAAAGCTGTCGCCTTGGTCAAACCGATAACACCGTGCTTCGCCGCAATGTAGGGCGCAATTCCGAAGTTACCAACGAATCCACCTACGCTGCTCGTGTTGACGATGGATCCGCCTCCCGAAGCAAGCATCGCTCGGATCTCGTGCTGCATCGACAAGAACGTGCCTTTGAGGTTGACCGCCAGGACGCGGTCATAATCTTCGTCGCTGTAGTCGTGGAAGTTGTCCAGCGTATTGAAGCCGGCGTTGTTGAACGCTGCATCGAGCCGGCCGTACGTCTCCACACAATGAGCGACCGCGGCCGCGATCGTGTCACCGTCAGTGACATCGACGAAGAGGGATTCGACGTGATGGCCCTGTGCGCGCAACTCGTCACGAAGAGCTGTCGTGGCTTCGAGGGTTCGTGCTCCGAGCACGAGGCGCGCTCCTTCGGCAGCGAAGTGGCGGGCGGCGGCGGCGCCGATGCCCTGGCTGGCGCCGATGATGAGGGTTGCTTTGCCGGTGAGAATCCCGGTAGTGGTGGTGGTCATGACGTGGCGTTGCCTTTCGTATTTCCTTGCGAGGGGACGTCGAATGAGTACTCGACGCCGAGGGTCGATGCGAGAGCATCAACGGTGGAGGGCCCGACGATCTGGCAGTTGACGTGTTCGACGGTTGCCCGCGCGGCGTCATCGGCGACTTCGAATTCGCCGTGCCAGGCGACGCGGGTGCGGGCGTGCGGTCCGGCCGGGAGTGCGGTGACGGTGACCGAGGTGCGGGAGGCGCTCACCGGAATCGGAGGAGTCCCGACGAAGGAATAGGTGAAACTCCGACCCTGGTGATCCAGCTCGACAAGGCGCTCGAGAATGCGTGAGCCATCTTGGAGGTGAATCTCGCGGATTGCGCCGGGGGTTTGCGCGGCACCGTCGACGATGGTGCAGCCGGTGACAGTGGGATGCCAGGACATGTTGCCGAAGTTGCCGGCCAGTGCCCATACCTCCGTTGCGGATGCGTGAATGACGGCAGCGAGATCGTGATGAATGCGCATCGGCATCAGATCGATCCGCCATTGTTGGCCAGGAGAATTTGGCCGTTGACCCAGCCGGCGGTGGGGGCCGCGAGAAATGCCGCGATGCCCGCGATGTCCGAGGGATGCCCGAGTCGCCTCACGGGCGCGGCCGCGGCGAGCGATTCCATCATGCCTGTCGGCGCTCCCGCGACGACTTCGGAGTCGGCGGCGAGGAATCCGGCAGCCACTGGGCCGACCATGATCGAGTTGACTGTGATACCTCGGCTGCCGAGTTCGTTTGCGAGCACGCCGACTGTCACGTTCGCACCGGCTTTGGTGGTTGCGTATGCGGAGAACCCGGCTGGCGTGAACTTGACCGTGCTGGAGGTGATGTTGATGATCCGGCCGCCGTCGCGGATGGTTCTCGCGGCCTCCCGGAGCACGAAGAAGACCGAGCGAGTGTTGACCGCCAGTAGCCGGTCGAACTCCTCGGTCGTGACGTCGGCCAAGGGAGTAAGGGGTGCAGTGACGCCGGCGTTCGCAACGACGATATCGACACCGCCGAAGTGAGCCGTGGTCGCCGCGAACAGTGCTGAAACCTCGGAGCTTTCAGTGAGATCGGCCCGGACTGCGAGTGCCTGTGCGCCCCGGGATCGAAGCGACGCCACGGTGTCCTCGGCCTCGTCGCGGCGGCTCCTGTAGTGCACGACAACGGAGGCACCGTCTGCGGTCAGTGCCTGTGCGATTGCTCGCCCGATGCTGCGGGGTGCTCCGGTCACTATCGCGACCTTCCCGTTCAGTGGCCCGCTCGGCCGCGCCGACGGGTAATCCCGAGTCGAGTTCTCCATGGACGTTCCTCCGAGTGGGGCAGTAGATGCCGAGTTCGTGACTGTGCGACCTCGAGCGATGTGAAGTGGGAACGGCTATATCGTCGACCGGCAACGCGATGACAACCAGGCCCTGCTCGGCGGTAGGACTCGCAGTACCACGACGGGGCGGAAGAAGAGGAAGACAATGGAGCGGTGACCACGAACGACAACTCGCTCGGCCAGATCCTGCGCACATGGCGAGACCGGCTTCAGCCCGCCGATGTGGGACTTCCTGACAGTCGACAACGCCGTTCGCATGGTTTACGGCGCGAGGATCTCGCTGCGTTAGCCGGCGTGTCCGTGGACTACGTGGTACGACTCGAACAAGGACGAGCACGTAACCCATCAATGCAGGTAGTTGCCGCGCTCGCCCGGAGCCTACAGCTCAACCGAACCGAGCACGATCACCTCTACCGGCTCGCGGGTCTTCTACCTCCAGCCAGCAGAACCATCTCCTCCCACGTGCCGCCCGGAGTGCAGAGACTCGTCGCACGGCTCGGGGAACTTCCTCTCGCGATCTATTCCGCCGACTGGACGCTCCTGTACTGGACTGCCCTCTGGGCGCTGCTCCTCGGAGACCCGCTCGACAGGCCGACAACCCGAACGCAATCTCGTTCGAGCCACCTTCCTCGGCAACGACAAAGCCGAAACGCGGGCGACCCCATGGCCTGTCCACTCCGAGCGAGGATCGGAAGCAATGGAGGCGGCCCTTGTAGCAGACCTCCGTCTAGCATCGGCCAACTACAGTGACGACACACAACTGGCCTCCCTCAACGCAGAGTTGAGAAAGGCAAGTCCGCGCTTTGCCACGCTGTGGGCAGGGGGGACAGCGGCAGTGCACGCCACTGATCGCAAAACGATCCAGCATCCCTCAGTCGGCAACGTCACGGTCGATTGCGACGTACTCCTGGTGCCTGGGGAAGATCTGAAGATCGTCGCCTACAGCGCTGATGCGGGCAGCGTCGACGCTCAACGACTCGATTTGCTGCGAGTCGCCGGCACGTATGCCCTCACAGAACGCACTGGGTGAGCACGTCCCGGCCACCCGCACAAGATTTGTTCGGGTGGAGGGGGGTGGGCGCCACGGCCACAGAGCACGCGTCCACCCCTCCGGGTGCGGTCTGCGCGCTTTCAGATGCCGGTCCCCGGGGTGTCTGAAGATTGCCGAGTAGGTCGGTGGTGGCCTCAGCGGGGCAGGAACTCCTCGAGTTCGCCGACGACACCGTGCGCCTCCCGCGCCGCATGTGGTGATCGTGTTGACGGACGGGGACATGCCGTGGCTGGAATATTCGTCGCGAGCGCATCTGGTGTGCGGTGATCGGTGGAACCGCCCAGGTGGAGCGCACACTGTCGTGGCGTCGAGGGTGCAGATCCCGGTCGGTGCAGCGTGAGCGCGGCGCGTGGCGGCGATGTGATCAGAGACGCCCCACGCCGGGCAAGTTGCTACCGCACCAATGGCGTGGACAATTCCGAGTGGAGAACTCCGGCGACACGCTCAGTGCGATTTCTCGGACTGCGGACGACGTGAGACGGTGGGTCGCCCAGTTGACGTGATAGCCCATTTGATGTGCCGGCCGTGACGTCGTCCAGACAACGACGAGGTCACGGCAGGCATTCGGCACGGGTGACTATGCTGTTTCCACCGACACAATCAATTCGATTTCCACGCATGCGCCGTGAGGAAGTTGCGCGACACCGATGGCGCTGCGTGCGTGGGTTCCTCGATCGCCCAACTCGTTGATGAAGATTTCCGATGCGGCATCGAGAACCTTGCCTTGTTCGGTGAAGTCCGATGTGGACGAGACGTACCCTGTGATCTTCAGGAGGCGGGCGAGCTTGTGGGCAGGACCTAGTTCGCGTTGCAACGTGTCGAGGCTCAGCTGGGCGCACAGGCGCGCCGCGGCCTGAGCCGTTGGCAGATCGATGTCATCGCCTACCTTTCCACGGTGGACGAGTCGGCCGTCTTCCCTGGGAAGCTGACCGCTGAGGTAGGCCACGCCCCGATGGACCACCAGTGGACGGATATTGCTACTGGGCTGCTCTGATTTGACTGTCGAGTCGACAGTGGAAGCGCTCATGATATTTATCGGTTCGGCTTTCTATTGCGGAAGGGTGTAGGCAAAGCTGGAGATTTCGCGCACGAGTGCCTCGGGTTCCTCTTCTGGGATGTAGTGGCCCGATCGCGGTATGAGCCCGCCTCGCACATCGGTGCCGAGTGGTTTCATACGTTCGAAGAGATCGGGTGCAGAGCCGACTTCGCCACCGAGCGCCAAGACTGGCACGGCAATCTTCGTCGTCATCAGCGATGAGTTCTGCTCGATGTCCTCGAGCACCGCGCGGTAGTACCCGAGCATCCCCCGGGTGCCGCCCGGCGCTTGGTAGACACGCTCGTATTCGTCGATGTCCTCCCGGCTGAACGTCGCCCTCCAGTTCGCTGTCTTGCGACTGAAGAACCATTCGATCAGGATTCGCTCGCGTCCGGCGAGCAACGCCTCGGGTAGGTCCGCGATCGGGTTGAACAGGAAGTGCCAGTTGCGCCAATTGTCCGGCCCGAGCGTTAGAGTCGGCTGCAGCGTAACTCCCGGAATGTTTCCATCGAGCAGGACGAGGCCACGCAGGTCGTCGGCGAACTGGTGGGCATAGGCGTAACCGACCCAGGATCCGATGTCGTGTCCGACGAATAGGTAGCGTTCCTGATTCATCGCGCTCATCAGGGCTCGCACCCGCGCGCTCGTCGTCTTGGTGTCGTATCCACCTAGCGGCTTGTCGGAGTTTCCCTGGCCTGGGAGATCGAGTGCGATGACGTGATAGTTCTGGGCGAGTAGGGGAATCACTCGCCTCCATGCGTACACACTCTGTGGGTACCCTGCGACCAGCACTATCGTTGGGCCCTCGCCGGCTTCGACGACGTGAAATCGGATGTCGTCTGCCCACACCATGTGGTGTTGCGGTTCTACGGGTTTCACTCTGGATTGCCTCCGGGATTCAAAAGGTTATTCTGCCTTGGTCGATCAGGCGGAGATCACGTCGTTGATGGCATCGATGATCGCGATGTGATCATCGAGCGGCAGGCGATCGATGGTCATCTGAAGTTGGCCGAGCCGATCGGTTCGGCTATCGTCGATTGCTTGGCCGATGTGCACTGCCTCGCTCAGGTATTTCTCCTCGTTCGCGGCGTTGAAATGCGCAAGCAGTTTGGCTGTAAGGTCCGTGCGTAGTACGGCAAGTGCCCCTAGCAGGCCGTATGCGCCCCAGTTCGCGACGCCGGAGACGATCAGATGATCGGCGCTGGTTTGTGCTGCTACGAGTGAGCCATTGGGGATGTCGTTTTCGACGATATCTTTTGGTAGAACACCCATTCCGATTTCGTTCCCACCGTCACCGATGCCGATGCTCACCCAGGGAGCGGTCCAACCGTCGTCTTCGAAGAGATAGTCGAGTGGGGCGGTGTCCTGCGAGATGTCCCAACCGTGCTCGCGGTGCGGTTTGCCATCGGACCCCAGTGAGCATCGCTCGATAGCGACGATGTGGGACAGCGGGTGTTCTGCCGATTCCAGGCGTGCCCGCAGGGCGCGGACGGCGGCGGGATCGACTGCCACGATCTCGAGGTCGACCTTGGCCGGCAAGGCCTCCACGACGGCCCACACCGCCTTGGCGCATGGGGCATCCGTGATCACGGTGACCGGGATTCCGGCTTCGATCAGTCCTGCTGCGAGCTGACCCATGCCATTGAGACCGTCCGTCTCCGGTGATGGCGGTTCGGCGTGACGGACGAAGAATCCGCACACGATTCCGACGTGCGGCGTGGGGGTGTTGGCCAATGATTCAGCCGCGCGTTGCAGGTTTCCTTCGGCGAACTTCACCAGGCGAGTGATGTCCCGGCGGACTGTACGACCGACGATGGTTTCGATGCGAGTGATCGAACTGTCCACGTCAACCTCCATCTGTATATGTAACGTATATTTACTGTAGCGATCAGTGTTCGTCGTTACAAGGGTTTACGCGATCAAGCGCTACGCTCCTTGTAACCAGGAAGTATGCAGAACGTATATTCGTGGGTTGACCCAGTAGCCCAGCATCTATCCTCGGACGGGGGAGCGAAATGACGAATCAACTGACGGATGGCGAGTCCTCGTCTGCGTCTCAGACCGACAGCGTTGTCGAGAGAATCCGATCACTCATCATCGACCTGGAACTTGCACCGGGGAGTCGAATCGACGAGAGATTGCTCCTGAGCAATTACGGCTTCGGCCGTACCCCCGCGCGCGAGGCGATCAATCGACTGGCCGCCGAGGGATTCGTCAAGATCGCTCCGAATCGAGGCGGCACCTTCGTTCGCAAACTCGACCTCGCAGAGATCCGCGAGATCGTCACCGCCCACCAGTTGGCGGAGACCGTCGTGGGAAACCTGTGCCGATTCGACGACGCGGCGCTGGTGCCCGATCTGACTGCCATTCAGGCCGAGTATCGCGAAAAGGTGAACCAGCGCCAGTACTTGGAGATCACCGAACAGAATCAGCGATTCCACCTGAGAATGCACCGCACCATCGACAACAGCTTCATCTACGACTTCGCGCATTCGACCCACCGACACGTCCGCCGTCTCAACGTGCTTCTCTACCAACTGGAAGCCGCAGACTCGGAACTGCACGAAGCACGATTCGACGAGAACCTCAGCGAACACGAGGCCATCATCGACGCGGTCCGCCGCGGCGATCGCGACGCGCTTCGCACGCTGTGCCCGGCTCACGCGACCAAGACACAGGACCGGTTGATTCAGATACTGAAGACCGGAACGGTCCAGCCTTTCGACATCGACATACGGACGGACGACCTTCTCGTTCCGAAGTCCTAAGGCCCACGCGCCTGCTGTCGATCACCGTCGTCATACTGTGAAGGCCTCACGCCACACCAGACCTTCGACGGTGTCGTGGCTGGGCGCGTATTCACATCCGATCCACCCTTGATACTGCAGCCGGCGTAGTTGCTCGAACACGCAGACCCATGGGATGGAGCCCGTTCCGGGTTCGGATCTCCCCGGGCTGTCGGCGATCTGCACATGCGCAACGAAGGGCATCATCCGCGCCAGGTCGTCGACGACGTCGCCGCCGTCTGTTCGACAGTGGTAGACGTCGAAGAGAACACCCACTCGGCGGTGTCCGACTGCGTTCACTACCGCCGCTGTCTCGTCGAGCGATTCGAGTACGAATCCCGGGGATTCTTGCTGAGAGATCAACTCGATGACGAGCGTGATGCCCGTCGACGCTGACCGCTCCACCGCCCAGGCGAGATTCTCGACATAGGTCGCTATCGCGGAATCTTTCGATACATCAGGCCTACGAACGCCGGCCCTGACATGGATGATGCCGGTGCCCAATTCGACCCCGTAGTCCAACGCCGTCGAAAAGTCTGTCCGGAACACTCGCCTAGCGTCAGGAGTGCATGCGGTGCCGTACCGCAGGTTCGAGTCCGGAGTATTGATCAGCACCTGCTCAAGGCCCGAGTCGGCCAAGTATTTCGTGAGTTCCTTCAGCGAGTACTCGTACGGAGATGCGTACTCGACTCCGGTGAACCCGGCGTCGGCGGCGGCAGTGAAGCGCTGCTCGAAGGGGAGTTCCGTGAACAGCCACTTGAGGTTCGCAGCGAACCGAAACGCCGGCGCGACAGAAGTCATTCGAATGCCTCGACTCGCCCAGTAAAGCCCTCAGGTTCTCTCTCCAGCGGAAGATAATGACTTTCCTCTTCGCGGTCGGGGTTTCTGCCGATGGCGAGACCGGTGATAGTGCATGCAGCGGCGATGCCGATGTAGACCGGGATCAAGTCCCAGCTGCCGGTTCGGGTGAACAGATACGTGAAGATGAGAGGCGCCAGCGCGCCGCCCACGATTCCGGACAAACTGAACACCAAGGAGGATCCGGTGGCGCGAAGTCGGACGCTGAACTGTTCTGAAATGAACGCAGCCTGCGGGCCGTACATGAGTGAATGGAAGGCCAAGCCGCCGACGACACCCACAATCATGAGGAGCAGTGAGCCGTCCTGCACGATCACGAAGAACGCGATCGACCACACGAACGCGCCGACGGTCGCGACTCCGAACATCAGTCTGCGGTTGACGCGGTCGGATAACGCGCCGGCAGCGGGTGTGAACACGATTTGCGCGGCGGAGCCCACCATCACGGCCACCAGCACCTCGCTGCGACTGAAGCCCAGCTTCTGAACTCCGTATGTGATCGAAAAGACCGAGAACAACGCGAACGTGATATCTGGGCAGATTCGCGTGAGTATTCCAGCCACCAGTGCACGTCGCTCCGTGCCGAAAACTTCCGCGACCGGCGCTTCCGGGCGCTCTCCGCTTTCGCTCAGCGCTTGGAACACCGGAGTGTCTTCCAGCTTCATGCGTATCCAGAGACCGAAGCCGACGAGGACGGCCGACAGCAGGAACGCAACTCGCCATCCCCACGACGTGAATTGTTCGTCGGTCAGGACAACCGCCAATAGAGCGAGCACACCGTTGGCCATGAGGTTGCCGATCGGAGTTCCGACCTGCGCGGCCGAGGCTAGAAGTCCACGACGTTTCGGGTTGCCGTATTCGCTGGACAGCAATACCGCTCCACCCCACTCACCACCCACTGCGACACCCTGGGCGAACCGCAACACGACGAGCGCGATTGGTGCCGCGATGCCGAGAGTCGCGTAACCGGGCAGCAATCCGATCAGGAAGGTAGTGGCACCGATGATGATCAATGTGACGACCAGCAAGTGCTTTCGC
Organism: Rhodococcus sp. A14; assembly: GCF_011603105.1. NCBI lineage: Bacteria > Bacillati > Actinomycetota > Actinomycetes > Mycobacteriales > Nocardiaceae > Rhodococcus > Rhodococcus sp. A14. The sequence goes on from NZ_JAAOQS010000070.1 coordinate 26,728, forward strand.
CCGATCACATCGCCGAGGCGCCCGAAGACGAAGCCTCCTACGGGCCTTGAGATGTAACCCACGGCGTAGGTCGAGAACGCGAGAAGGGTGCCCGCAGTGGGGTCACTGTTAGGGAAGAAAACTTCTGGAAAGACCAGAGCGGCAGCCACCGAGTAGATGGCGAAGTCGTACCACTCCAGCGCTGTACCGGTAGCACTTGCTGCGTACGCCCTGTACATAACTCTTCGTGCGTTGTTCGTCTTGGACACGGTCGATTGTCCGCCCATGACGTCTCCTCTCGTCGTGCACGTTCTGCGTGCAGGTTCAGCCCCTTGCCGATCACATATACTTCTCGTATATTTCAGGTAAGCGCAAGGGGCAATCGAGAATTTTTCAAACGTAACGCGCTCGAAACTTTCACCCCCGAACAGGTTTCGACCCCATCTACTTCGATGCGAATGAACAGAGATGACTTCAATACACACTGATAGACCGCTGGTAGCTCTGATCAGCGCAACGCCCGCGGCCATAGCGCCCGCAGTAGTAGGTTTGACCGAGAATTTTCCCGAAGCAGTGGTGTGGAACATCCTCGACGACCGGTTGCTGACGGAAGCCGATGAACACGGCGGCGTTGTAGGTCCGCTGGCGCAGAGAATGCTCCGACTCATCGACCACGCCGTCACCGAAGGCGCCGACGCAGTCCTGCTCACGTGCTCCATGTACGGACCGATCGCGCGCACCTACCCTGCACTCGTGCCCGTTCTCGCGCCCGATGATGCCGCGTTCGCCGCCGCTGTGGAGGGCGGATTCGACCGCATTCTGGTTGTCGCGTCCTTCGAAGCCGCACTACTCGACACGGAGAAGCGATTCGCAGATTTCGTGGCCACGCAGTCGAGGACTATCAAGATCCTCGGCGCCTACGCCCCCGCGGCGCACGAGGCCACCCGGGACGGCGACCAACACTCGCTACTCACCGCGCTGACCGAGACCTGCGTGACATTCACCGATCGCATCGACGCGATACTGCTTGCTCAGTACTCCCTGGCACCCGTTGCGTCCGCACTCTCCGAACGGCTGGGCATACCGGTTGTATCCGGTCCGGGCGCCGCGGCAAAACTGCTCCGGACACGACTCGACTACACCAGCGAGACAGCATGATTGGCGCCATCGCAGACGACTTCACCGGGGGCACCGACGTCGCCGTGGCCTTCCGTCGCGAAGGACTGAGAACGCACATGTTCTTCGGTGTACCGCCCGACGACGTCGAGCGGTCGCCCAGCGATGCCGTCGTCATCGCACTCAAGAGCAGGATGACCCCCGCGCCGGAGGCCGTGCAGCAGTCACTGGATGCATTACGGTGGTTGCGCGAACACGGTGCCGACCAAATCTACTTCAAATACTGCTCCACATTCGATTCGACACCACGCGGCAACATCGGCCCGGTACTGGACGCTCTCACCGACGCCATCGGCGCGGCCACGGTGATAACGACACCTAGCTCTCCTGAACACCTGCGAACGCAGTACCAGGGATACCTTTTCGTCGACATGCTCCTGCTATCCGATTCACACATGCGTAACCACCCGGTCACGCCGATGACCGACTCGTACCTCCCTCGCTTGCTACGTACTCAGACGGACGCAACAGTCGGACTCATCCCCCATGCGACGGTCAAGGAGGGTACCGACTCCATTACGGCAGCCATCGCCGCAGCCGAAACACGCGCTGAAAAATACATTCTCGTCGATGCTGTCGACCAACAGGACCTTCAGGCGATTGGTCGTGCCATCCAAGGATCATCGCTGACAGCCGGCGCAGCAGGCCTGGCGGGAGGTCTAGCGGCGGCAGTCGCGGCCGCCAACTCGACGCTCGTCGGCAACACGACCCCTGCTCAGGCAGGTGCCGACCGCGAAGGCCGAGCAGCCGTCCTCGCCGGCAGCTGCTCGGCGCGAACACTCGAGCAGATCGCCGTCATGAAAGGACAGGGACGCCCTTCGTACCAGCTCGACGCGATGGTCGACGACAACCCAGAAACCCTGGCCGCCGACGCACTCGCCTGGTACGACGCTCTCACCACCACCGACGCTCCGTTGATCTACTCGTCACTCAATCCGGTCGAGCTCAAACGCGTCCAAGACGCTCTCGGGATCGCCGAATCGGCTGCCGTCCTCGAAAACACCACGGGCCGAATAGCCATCGGACTCGTCGAACGTGGCGTCACCCGAATCGTCGCCGCCGGCGGCGAGACCTCCGGAGCGATCGTGACCGCACTCGACGTCAGCGGAGGACTCATCGGATCCGAGGCCGCACCGGGCGTGCCATGGATTCTGACAACATCCGGACACCGAATCGCCCTGCTCCTCAAATCAGGGAACTTCGGAAGCCCCGAACTGCTCGCCGACGCGTCGGCCCATCGATCGGATCTCGCATGACACACTTCGACGACAAGCGCGCCCAGGTAATAGCCGCGGCCAGATCGATCTTCACACGATCACTGACTCACGGCAGCACCGGAAACATCTCGGTCCGCGCTGGCGAGAACATCCTCGTCACTCCCACCGGCAGTAGCCTCGGAACCGTCGAACCCGATGAGTTGTCCATCATCGACGCGGCAGGAAAACACCTCGGCGGCACACGGCCGTCGAAGGAAGCATTCCTGCACGCTGCGATCCTGCGCGCGCGTCCACAGGCAAACGCCGTCGTACACACCCACTCGACGTATGCGGGTGCAGTGTCGTGCCTGGTCGATATCGACCCCGCCGACGTGCTGCCGCCACTGACCGCATACTTCGCGATGCGCATTGGGAAACTTCCCCTGCTTCCCTACTACGCGCCAGGCGACGACGGACTCGAAGAAACGGCCGAACACGCGGCCATCACCCACCACGCATTGCTACTGAGCAATCACGGCCCGATCGTCGCGGGAGACACCGTCGGATCAGCACTCGACGCGATCGAGGAACTCGAAGAGACATCCAAGCTCTTCCTCCTGTTACGGGGAATGAACACACGCCCACTCACAACACAACAACGTGATGCACTCGCCTCCACCCGATAGGACAATCAGGCATGAGCACCCCCCACGACAACCGTGTCTCCCTCTTCAGCACTCTCGCAGTGAAGGGCGCACTCGACTTCACCATTCTCCCTCGTTACGAACGGGACTCGGGCGCGCGCGCCGAATCGACATTCGATCCCACGAACGTGCTGCTGGACAAGATCGAAAGCGGTGCTCGACCGGACGTGATGATCGGTGTGTCATCGTCGTTCGACAGACTCGTCACTGCCGGCATTATCGACGGGCCGAGTCGCAAATCCATCGCTCGAACCGGCGTCGGACTCGTAGTCTCCCCCGAAACACCAACACCCGACATCAGCAGCCCGGAAGCACTCGCCTCGACGCTCAAACAGGCACGCTCAGTTGCATACTCCCGTACCGGAGCAAGCGGCGTCTACTTCGCAGAACTCCTCCTCGCTCTCGGTATTTCCCACGAGGTCAACTCCCGCGCCACCATCGTCGAAAAGGGCTTCACCGCTCTTGCGGTGGTCGACGGACGCGCTGATCTGGCCATCCAGCAACTCAGCGAGCTCAGGTTCGTCCCCGAGGTCCAGATCGTCGGACCCCTCCCCGAATCGATTCAGCATTACACCGAATTCTCGGCAGCACTCGGCACCCACGCCGTCGGCGACCGCAATGCAACGGCCCTGATCACTGCATTGACAACAGACTACGCACGGACCGCATACGCGGATGCAGGCCTCGAAGTACCGTGACCACCGGCAAGAATGCTAAATAGATTATTGGAGAACATAATTCACCGATAGATCCCGGCTCCTTTGCAGATGGCGGTCGTCGTGACGGCGCTGAATCGAGGGGAGCCAATTACCCTCGACCGGTACTTGCTGACCTCGCTGCAGTGGAGCAGGGAGGGCTTCGGTCAATATCGGTGGCCGAACGGGGTGCGGGGCAAGCCCGAATCGGGTTCCGGAGTGGCTGGGGTGGATTCCCCGTCGGAAAGCTGGGAGGCAACGCGGCGAGTTGGATCTCCGGAATGGAGTTTAAATTCCACGCCCAATTGGTAATTGGCGGCCCCGTCGTTGCCGGATGGACGACGGGGCCGCCCGCATCCCGGGCGGGAGCTAGCACGCTCGGGATACGCTCGCTGCCGTCGGGTGGCAGCGGGCACAGGGCACCGGTTGAGCTGGCGGCTCAGGCTCTACGCGCGCCGGGTGGAGGACAGGCGTGCCTCGACGATGCTGTCGGCTGCCTGCCCTGGGGTGATCGACTCGGATTTTGACCTGTCGAGGATGGCGATGACAGTGTCATAGATGCGTTCGACGCGATCGCGTATCCAGTCGGTAGTCGCGCCTTCTCGCTCGCCGGCTACCTGGATAAGGCCTCCGGCGTTGGCGACGTAGTCGGGGACCCACAGCACGTCCCGGTCATGAAGTTGCCGGCCTACCTCAGGGGTCCACAGTTGGTTGTTGGCCGCGCCGCAGACGATGGATGCGGTCAGCCGTGGCACGGTGTCCGTGGTGAGCGTGCCGCCCATGGCGCACGGCGCGTAGACGTCGATCCGCTCGCCGAGGATGTCCTGGGTAACGGAAATCTCGGGAAAACGTTCGGCGACGCGGGCGAGGGAGGCATCGTGCACATCGGCGGCGATGACGCGTGCTCCGTCTGCGAGAAGAAGTGAGATCAACTCGGAGCCGACCTTGCCCACGCCCTCGACGCCCACGGTCCGACCCGACAACACCGGTTTTCCCCAAACTGTGGCGGCAGCTGCGCGCAGGGCTTGGTAGACACCGAGGGCAGTCATGGGGCCGCTGTTGCCGGATCCGCCGACAGCGGTGGAGCGTCCGACGACGTGATCGGTTGCCTCACCGATCACATCGAGATCGTCGGTATTGGTGCCGACGTCGCCGGCGGAGATGTACCGCCCGCCGAGGGTGTCGATGAACCGGCCGTACGCGCGCAGCAGTTCGGGGGTTTTCGTCTGCTCCGGGTCGCCGATGATGACCGCCTTGCCGCCGCCGAGCGCGACTCCCGCGATCGCCGCCTTGTATGTCATCCCTCGCGACAGGCGCAGGACGTCGGTCAGCGCGCTGCTCTGGTCGGGATACGGGTAGAAGCGAGTGCCGCCGAGCGCGGGACCGAGGACTGTCGAATGTATGCCGATGATCGCCCGCAGTCCGGTGGCGGCGTCTTCGCAGAAGACGACTTGTTCGTGGGGAAGCCCGGGTATCGCGTCGGCGCGACCGAAGACGGTGTTGTCGTCGGTGGTCGCCACGTCGGGGGCGTCGGTGGTGAGTGTCATCTCGTGTTCCTTCTCGTGGTGACGGTGTGGGGCGTGGCGTGGTCAGCCATGCGCATGCAGGGGTTGTCCGGCGAGGGCCAGATGTGCTTCGCCGAGTGCCTCCGCCTGGGTGGGGTGGGCGTGCACGAGTTGGGCGACTTCCTGGGGATGGGCGCCCCAGGCGACGATCAGCTGGGCTTCGCTGATCAACTCGCTTACCCGCGCGCCGACCATGTGCACTCCGACGACCGGGCCGTCGGTGGACTCGGCGCCGGCGCGGATGACCTTGATGCCACCGGTGGTGCCGAGAATTTGGCTTTTTCCGTTTCCGGCGAGGTCGTAGACGATCGTGGAGACGTCTCCGTACTTCTCGCGTGCGCCGGCCTCGGTCAATCCGACCGACGCGATCTCCGGGTGGGTGTAGGTGACCCGCGGTATTGCCGTTTCTTCGATTCGGGTGGGATTGCGGCCGGCGATGTGTTCCGCGACGAACAGGCCTTGTTGGAAACCGCGGTGTGCGAGTTGCAGTCCGGCGACGATGTCGCCGACTGCGTAGACGCCGTCGTGGTTGGTTTGGAGGTGTTCGTCGACGACGACGAAGCCTCGGTCGAGTGCCACGCCGGCTTCGGCGAGACCGCTGTCGGCGGTTCGGGGGCCGCGTCCGACCGCCGCCATGAGCAGGTCGGTTTCGATCTTGTCGCCCGAGTCGAGTGTGATCGACACGGTCTCGCCGATCTCGGTGGCCTCGACGAACTTCGTCGAGGTCTGAGCGGTGATACCGCGTTTCCGGAACGCGCGGCTCAGCTGTTTCGAGGTCCACTCGTCTTCGGCGGCGACCAAACGGGGAAGTGCTTCGATGATCGTCACCTGCGACCCGAATGATGACCACACGCTGGCGAATTCGACGCCGATGACGCCGCCGCCGAGGATCGCCACGCGTTGCGGGATCTCCTTGTGTGTGAGGGCTTGGTCGCTGGTGACGATACGGCCACCGATTTCGAGGCGGGGAAGACTGCGTGCGTAGGATCCGGTCGCGAGGACCACCGATTTGCCGGTGATCTTCTCGCCGTCGACGTCGACGGTCCGGTTGCCCAGGTAGCGGCCGTGGCCGGTGACGACATCGATGCAGTGGTGTGTGACGAGTCCTTGCAGACCCTTGTACAGCTTGGCGACGACGCCGTCCTTGTAGTGGTGCACCTGGTCGGTATCGATGCCGTCGAAAGTGCCACGCACCCCGTACCGATTGCCGTCGCGCACGGTGTCGGCGACTTCGGCCGCGTGCACGAGCGCTTTGGTGGGTATGCACCCGCGGTGCAGGCAGGTTCCACCGACTTTGTCCTTCTCCACGAGGGTGACGGACAGGCCGAGTTGGGCGGCTCGGAACGCGCAGGCGTAACCACCCGACCCACCTCCGAGGACGACGAGGTCCGGTGTCCGAGTCATCGCTGATCTCCTCTCTGGCGACAGCGTTCGGGCAGCTGTCGCACGTGCCTAGTGCAGGGTGTAGTGGTAACCGGGGTCCGCGACGGGTACGACATCGTGCGCTCCGTCGGGATACTCGACGAGCCAGCACGGTCGCCCCTGGGACGGGGCAACCATCATGACGCGTCCCGGTTGGCCGCAGCGCCATCCGTCTCGCCGCCGGTGAACGGTGATCGTGCGGCCGATCTGCCGCTCGGCGAACCCGAGCGCGCCGTCGTCGTGGGTGTACATGCGCATTCTCCGTGTCAGGGCCTCGTCGATCGTGCTCATCCGAGCGCGACGAACTCGAGCGGATCCGACAGGATGCGGCCGATGTCGGCGAGGAACTTCGACCCTTGCTCTCCGTCGACCAGTCGGTGGTCGAAGGACAGGCTCAACGTGGTCACCGAGCGCAGGGCGATGTCGCCTTCGAATTCCCAGGGTTGGTTGCGAATGGCTCCGAAGCACAGGATCGCGGCTTCGCCGGGGTTGAGAATCGGTGTGCCTGCGTCGACGCCGAACACCCCGACATTGGTGATTGTGATGGTGCCGCCGGCAAGATCGGTAGGTCCGGTCTTGCCTTCCTTGGCGGTGCGAGTGAGGTCGACCAACGCGTCGGCAAGCTCACGCAGACCCAGCCGGTGCGCGTGCTTGATGTTGGGAACCATGAGACCCCGGGGCGTGGCGGCCGCGATCCCCAGGTTGACATGGTGTTTGATCACGATCTCCTGGGCTTCGTCGTCCCAGTGCGAGTTCAGGCTCGGGTTCCGCCGAAGGGCGATGAGCAGCGCCTTGGCGATCAACGCCAGCGGTGTCAGCCGCACGTCTGTGAATTGGCGGTGCGCACGCAATCTGTCGAGGAGCTCGACCGTTGGGGTGACATCCACAGTGACGAACTCGGTGACGTGCGGCGCGGTGAACGCACTGGTGACCATCGCGGCTGCGGTGTGCTTGCGGACGCCCTTGATCGCGACTCGGGTCTCGTCGCCGGGCGTGCTCCCGGCAACGACTGGCGAGGGGAAGAACGACTCCGGGGAGTCTTCCGATACCTGTTGCGCCGCCAGGTAATTGGTGATGTCGTCACGGGTAACGTCACCGTGCGGGCCGGTGGCGGGGACCTCCGCGATGTCGACATCGCGCTGGTACGCGTAGAACCGCACCGGTGGCTTGGCGAGCGGACGTGCGTTAGCTGCCGGCCCACCGGCCGCATCGCGTCGGACCTTTGCGACGTCGGCAGCCGCGGGGCGCGAACTACGTCGGCTACCGCCGTCGCCGGCCACCCCGTAGCCGACCAGGACGGGGATGCGATCCGGCGTGCCCGTCTCCGCCTGCGCGGCAGCGGAGGTTTGCGGTGTGGCGGGGGTTGCCGGGGCGGCGGCGTCTTCGCCGGTGTCGATGTCGATGATCGCGGTGCCGACGTCGACGGTTGCTCCCGCCGCGGCGTGTAGGGCGGTCACCGTACCGGCGTACGGGGAGGGAAGCTCCACGGAGGCCTTGGCCGTTTCGACCTCGGCGATGATCTGATTGAGCTCGACGGTGTCCCCGACGGCCACGAACCAGGAGATCAGTTCCGCATCGGTCAGTCCCTCCCCGAGATCGGGCAGCAGGAAACTTCGTACTTCAGGCATGGTGTGTTCCGTTCTGGTGCGCTACGCGGCAATCGATCTGTCGACGGCGTCGAGGATCCGGTCCACATCGGGCAGGAAGAATTGCTCGAGTTTCGCGGGCGGATAGGGGAGGGTGAACCCGCCGACCCTCAGGACCGGGGACTCGAGGTGGTAGAAGCAGCGTTCGGTCACTCGCGCCGCGATCTCGGCTCCGATTCCGAGGAACACCGGGGCTTCGTGGGTGACGATCAGCCGTCCGGTCTTCCGTACCGAAGCCTCGATCGTGTCCATGTCGAGAGGCGAGAGCGAACGCAGGTCGATGACCTCCAGCGACGTTCCTTCCTCCGCCGCTACCGTCGCGGCCTGCACCGCTGTCGTTACCAGCGGGCCGTACGCCAGCAGCGTGGCATCGGTACCTTCCACCACAGTCCGAGCCTTGTGCAGCGGGAAGGCGTTCGTACTGGCGTCGAGGTCGACCGGGCCCTTTTCCCAGTACCGTCGCTTGGGTTCGAAGAACAGCACCGGATCATCCGAGGCGATCGCCTGTCGAATCATCAGATGCGCGTCGGCGGCGTTGCCGCAGGTGACCACGCGCAGACCGGCGGTCTGGGCGAAGTAGCCCTCCGGTGACTCAGAGTGATGTTCGATAGCTCCGATACCCCCGCCGTAGGGGACGCGGATGGTGATCGGGACCTTGACATTGCCGCCGGTCCGATAATGCAGCTTGGCGACCTGAGAGACGATCTGATCGAACGCCGGGTAGATGAAACCGTCGAACTGGATCTCACAGACGGGACGGAAGCCGCGCATCGCCAGACCGATTGCGGTGCCCAGGATTCCTGATTCAGCAAGCGGAGTGTCGAGGACCCGATGTGTGCCGAAGTCTTTCTCCAGACCCTCGGTGATCCGAAAGACGCCGCCGAGCTGTCCGATGTCCTCACCCATGAGCAGAACCTTCGGGTCGTCCTCCATGGCGCGCCGCAAACCGGCGTTGAGAGCCTTACCCAAGGGGAGTGTGGTGGTCATCGTGTTGGTCCTTCGAAGCTGGCGAGGTAGGTCTCGAACTGGCGGCGCTCGTCGTCGACGAGGGGATGAGGGTCGGCGTACACGTGGTCGAACAGGGACATGGCGGTGGGCTCGACGGTCTCGAGGCAACCACGGCGCAATTCGGCTGCGGTGGCGTCAGCTTGAGCCTGCACACGTGCGAGGTAGGTGTCATCGAGCACACCTTCTCGCTCGAGCAACTTCTTGATCCGATCCAGCGGATCTTTCAGTTTCCACTCCTCGTCGAGTGCCGAATTCCGGTAGCGGGTGGGGTCGTCGGAAGTGGTGTGCGGACCCATCCGGTAGGTAACCGCTTCGATCAACATTGGGCCGTTGCCCTCTCGCGCGCCCGCCAGGGCGGCCCGGGTAGCGGCCAGAACAGCGAGGACGTCGTTGCCGTCGACCCGGACGGACGGAATCCCGAAACCGCGACCCCGTTCGGCGATGGTCACCTTCGTCTGCAGCGACACCGGTTCGGAGATCGCCCACTGATTGTTCTGGCAGAAGAAGACGACCGCAGCCTGGAAGCTGGCCGCAAAACCGAATGCCTCGGAGATGTCGCCCTGGCTGGTAGCGCCGTCACCGAAGTACGTGATCGTCGCGGCCGCGGCACCCTCGAGCTGAGCGCCCATCGCGTACCCCGTGGCATGCAGGGCCTGGCACCCGACAATGATCGCCGGAGTGGTCATCCGGTACTGCAGCGGATCCCATCCCGAATGCGTTGACCCCCGCCAGAATCGCAGCATGTGCGTCGGATCCACCCCGCGGCAGTACGCGACCCCGTGTTCCCGATAGCTCGCGAAGACGAAGTCGTCCTCGGCCAGCGCCCGGGCCGACCCGACCTGCGCTGCTTCCTGGCCGAGAAGCGGTGCCCACAAGCCGAGTTCACCTTGGCGCTGCAGCGCCGTCGCCTCGGAATCGATGCGCCGCACCACCACGAGATCTTCGTACAGATCCAGCAGCCGCCGGGTGTCGATGTCTGCGACCAGCGGCGCGAGCTCCTGGTCGTCGACGCGTAGCCCGTCCTCGGTGACGAGTTGTACGGGTGCGATGGTGTGGTCGATCACGGGATACCTCCGACGCGCGGCGACTGCCGCATAGGCATGTTGTTGGGATAGCGAATCACTGGTTAGCAAGATGCACAAGGCGCAATCTTCATATTGAGCAATATGCCCAGACCGTATTGAAGGGGATGCGTCAAGATGCGCGCTATGCCATATTTCGACCACGCCGACATCCACCTTGCTCGGCGACCTGTGTGACAATCCGAGAGCTAGCGGCGTGGATCTTGCGCATCGATGGAAGTGTCTCGAAATACTGTGCAGTCCCGAATAAACCCGTGGGGGCAGGCCCGACATGCTCCGAGGTTTCGATCAACGAATCCCGCCGCGGAGCCTTGGGTATCCGTTGCTGGTCTTCGTGGACCATCCGAGTAGGCCGACAACAACTGAGTCGTCTGTCCGAAATGCGTAGTGGCATAATGAAGGTAGTGGAGATGATAACTGTTTCAGGGGAAGTAGATCTGGTCGCCCGGGTGGCGGCGACCAGCCGACGATTTGTATCGAACCGTCGCGCTAATCCTGGAGATCGACGGGGTGGAGCGCACGATCGCCGGCATCTCGATGCTCCAGTTGGTGCCGTACCGCGCCCGGCAACTGTTCACCGAAATGACAGGGCCTCAACGGTAGTGGCCCCGCCGATCAGGCTCGAGTGATTGATGGCGGGCCAATCGTGCATCCCCGTCGAGCAGACGTGGGGGAGACGCCCTCGGCCCCGGGCAGGGTCAGCGGCGGTCGGTGCGGACGTGTCCGATCACCGTGACCGCGACTGTGAGGGCAGCGGCGAGGGCCATTGCCACGCCGAGATGACTGTGCCGCAATATAATCGCACCGACTACCGCGCCAACCAGGATTGCGAAGATGGCACCGATCCGGCGATTCCACAGTGCCGACCCTCCACCCGACATCCAGGACTCGCTCGCGAGTGAGGTCAGTGTGGAAGTCACCACGACGGTCGTCATGTCTTTCACCCCCACCTTACGGGCGACTGCAGCCTGTGTCCCCATCGTGGCCGCGGTCGCGGCCGCGATGATCAGTTGCCCAGCGGTGTTGGCAGAAGTGTCGATCACGAAGATCGCAACCGTGCATCCCGTCAGCGCCGCAGACCCCACCGTCAGGCACATGCTCACCCGACTCGTCCAGCCGGAGGGCTGCGTGCGCAACACCAAGCCTGCGACGAATGCGGCCGCGGTGAAGGCGACGAGGGCGATCGCGGGGCCGAGCACCGGCAGTTCGTCGGCACCGGCCAAGCCCATCCCGAGGATGACGATGTTACCGGTCATGTTGCCGACGAAGACACGGTCCAGCCCGAGGTAGCCGACGGAGTCGACGACACCGGTGACGAACGTCAGGACGATCATGAGGGGCAGCGTCGTCGATTCCGGTGACGATCTCACGGGCGCAGTCGGTTTCGACGCGGATGTACTTACAGACATGGCGGACTTTCTGAAGGAAGAAGAGCTGGAGAGGGCGGCTGATCGAGACCTGGTCGGTCAGGACGCGGCGAGTTGTTTGAATGAGCTTGCGTGGAAGACGAGCGGATCTGTTATCGGGGCAAGAGCGAAATCGTGCACGGCGAACAAGGCGATGGCGTGGTCGCCGGCGTCGACCTCGGCGTGCAGTGAGCAGTCGAGAGTGGAGATTCCACCGGCGATGTGCAATGCCCCCTGCGTGGTGCGCGACCAGGGCACTTCCGCGAAGCGATCGCCCTCGCGCAGTGAGAGCTGTCGGCAAGTCGCGGCTTGGTGCCGAGCCAGGATGGTGATCCCGATTCGAGGCGCCGTGCGCAGGACCTGCCAGGTACGGGAGGTGTTCTGGACGGCAACAGAAACCAGCGGGGGATCGAACGACACGGAGGTGAATGAGCTCGCCGCCATGCCGATTGGTGTTCCTTGGACGTGAGCGCCGACCGCTGCGACACCGGTCGGAAAGGATCCATACAGCGCCCGCAGGCCCGCATGATCGAGTACGTGTTGGGTAGTCACTTGCATTCTCCTGATGGGGGAGCGCGGCGTGCGAGAGGTCAGCCGCAGCGCTCGATGAGATAAAGGCGCGCTACGCGCGCCAGTTCGGTGGCATAGGTGCCGGAATCGGGTCGACCGGCATAGGTGGGTTCGTCGGCCGCGACACTGCCGGCCGTTGTGACTCGCATCAGCAGGCTTTGCATGATGACCTCGTAGGCGATATCGACGGCCGCATCGAGGTCATCACCGGATACCTCGCCGCATCGTCGCACCGCTTCCAACAGCATCTGCTTCATCCGGGTGTGGAAGTCGAACCCACGCCGCCGCATGGCGCTGTCATCGGCGCTGTGGACGAAGATGAAGGCAAACAGCCGGCTGCGGGCGAAGTATTCGGTGGACAAGACCTCGGTGAAGGTGTCGAGAACCTTGGTGAGCTTGTTGGGTTCGGCAGCGAGACGCTCTTCGACCACGGCCTCCAAGTCGGTCATCACCTCTTCCTTGACCTGCCGGAGAAGTGCCTCGCGATTCGGAAAGCGCCGATAGACACCGCCAATCGACACCCCCGATTCGTCGGACACCGACGACATGGTGAATTCGGAGAATCCCTCACTGGTAAGCAGGGCAACCGCCGCCGCAAGGATTTGCTGTTCCGAGCGCACGCTGCGCTTCTGCTTAGGGGCGGTGCGTTCGGACGTAGGTATCGAGGTCATCCGTTCATTCTCCCGTCTCGGTGCCAGCCCACACTCGCTCGAGGAATCGAACGACATCCGAGACCAGCGGATCCTGTGCGAACACAGCGTCACCGTGGTCGGCCTCGGGCACCACCACCATCTCCGAATGTCCACCCGAGACGGCGACGGCCTCGTGGAGCCGCCGGCTCTGTCCGATCCCGACTCGCCGATCATCGTCACCGTGCATGATCAACAGCGGAGGAAGCCGCGCCCCTTGCCGGACGAGGCTCGGTACCGAGGATGCTGCGACATTGCATCGGTGGGCATCGCCGAGGAATCGGCGGATCACCTCGTCGAAATCGTCGATGCTGACGGCTGGGTCCATATGGGCATCGGCGCGCAGTTCAGCGAGGTCGGTGACTCCGTAGTGATCGACCACCGCCGAGAGTTGCGCCGACTCGTCGAGGTGCTCGCCGAGGGGGCGACCCCCCGGGCTCGGTCCGTCGAGCGCGGCCATCAACATCAGATAGGCACCTGCAGAACTACCCCATCCGGCGACTCTGCTGGCATCGAGGTTGAATCGGTCACCGTGCACGCGAACCCAGCGAATCGCGGCGCGGACATCTTCGATCGGCTCGGGAAACTGCACCTCCCCTGACAGCCGGTACTCGACGGACGCCACCGCGATGCCCTGCCCGGGAAGTGAGTGCCAGGGGCCCATTTCCTTGATACCGGCGAGGAAGCTGCCCGCATGCGCGTAGACCACGACGGGGGCCGCCTCGGTTCTCTTGGGCACGTGCAGGTCGAGGCGCAGCGGTCGCCAGCCGGCATCCGAGGCGAAGGGCAGGTCGAGGTAACTCACGGCCCCCGGCAGGACTTCACACGCGCGAGGTTCGACCAGCGCAGGCGGAGCGAACTGACGGTAATCCACATGGGTTACCAGATCCGTGATGTGCTGCGCAGTCGATGGTGCTGATTCTGCACTCATACTGTCCTCCTGTGTTGGTCCTCGTCGAGCAGGCTTCAGGCGATGCTCGAGCCGAGAGGGGTCCGGGCAGATCGGTTAGATGCGGATGTACTCGGGAATCGCCGGCAGTGCGCCGGCGAGATCGAACGCGCCGATGAATGCGTTCTTCGCATCGATCGAGTCATGACTGCCGAAGGTGCGTGCGTTGCGCCAGAATCGATCGAGGCGGTACGTGTTCGAAGTACTGCGTGCGCCGGTCAGGTCGTGAATGCGGGAGGAAACCTCGAGACCTGCCCGGGTGCTGGCGACCTTGGCGCGGAATCCGCGAATAGCCATCTCGGCGGGCTCGGCATCCCGGGCGGGGGACTCGAGCTGCTCGGCGACGGTGACCATCAGTGCACGCGAGGCAGCGAGCTCGCTCGACATCTCGCCGAGTTGCCGGTGCATCAGCGGATCATTGGTAGCCGTTCCGAACTTCGGCATGCTGGGGCGGTTGAGCTTCTGCAGGTAGGCGATCGCTGCGTCATATGCGCCCTCCCCGATGCCTTGCAGTAGTCCGGCGTGCAAAAGCATTGCAGCGCAGAAGAAGTAGGGATCGGCTGCGTGGGCCGGAAAGTGCCACCCATCGGGTACGAAGACCTCGCGGTAGTCAATGGTCTGACTGTACGTTCCGCGCTGGCCCATGTTGTCCCAGTCGTGGTGCAGTGTCAGTGCGGGATTGTCGAGCCGGATCAGCGCGTGGTGGCGGGTGCTCGATTCGAGCTGCTCGTCGTCGCCGAGGAGTGCGAAACTGACGCTGGTGATGTCCTGGCCGCCGCCGCCGCTGTTGGTGTTGAAGGTCTTCGTGCCGTCGACGACGATGCCGCCGGGAACCTTCCGCCCGACTACGCGTCCGTTTCCGCCCGTTTCCGCGTTCGAGGCCACGAATCGACGCCCGCGATGGAGTACCTCGTCGGCCAGCTGCTCGCGCGTCTCCGACGGCAACTCCGGTGCGTCGAAAATTTCGCGAGCGACCAACGCGCCGCTGAGCCAACACTGGCCCGTCGAGCCGTCGCCGGCAGAGATTTCCGCGAGGGTCTCGATGGTGTGTCGCCAGCCCCCGAATGACGGTCCGTCCCACAGTCCGCCGAGTGCGGCTGGGACGTTGAGGGCGTGCAGACCGGCCTCGCCGAGCAGGCGCATGTTGTCGGTGGGATCGGATCCTGCGGCGTCGATCGACGGTCCGGCCTCTGCGAGGATTGGACGCAATTCCTTCGCTCGCCGGACGACCTCGTCACGGCTGGTGGGCAGTGCACCGGCGACGGGGGGTGCGGTGGTGGGCATCGTGAACTCCTGTGGTTGGTGTCCTCTTCGTACGGTCGTTGCGGAAAACGCGGTGCCGTTTGGAGGTGTGACAGCTACCATAGTGGAATGAGTATTCGCATTCCAGTGTTCTGGCTGAAAAATATGCTTCCAAGTCTTCGCTCGGGCGGGAACGGACCCGTTCCGACAGCGGTAACCCACCGCATCGAAGCCGCGGTGCGAGCGCTCGCCGCGGGCGCCCCAATCGTTCTCGTCTGCACCGACCGAGCCGACGCGGTGGAAGCCGAACTCGTGTGCAGTGCCGCGTTGGTGTCGACCACCACAATGGATTTTCTCGTCCGGCACTCCTCGGGATTCGTGACCATCGCTCTGCCGTCGGCC
Source organism: Rhodococcus sp. A14 (assembly GCF_011603105.1). Lineage (NCBI taxonomy): Bacteria > Bacillati > Actinomycetota > Actinomycetes > Mycobacteriales > Nocardiaceae > Rhodococcus > Rhodococcus sp. A14. The sequence continues at coordinate 42,459 of NZ_JAAOQS010000070.1, forward strand.
GCATGTGATCGCTTGGGTCTTCCCCCGATGCACTACGCCACCACCGGTGTCGACTACGCGGTATCTGTGGATGCCATCGACGGCGTCGGCACCGGCATCTCCGCCCACGACCGGGCCGTGACATCGCGGGCGCTCGCGGACCCGACCTCGCAGCGAGAGTGGTTCACCCGTCCGGGTCACACCGTGCCGATTCGCACCGCGACCGGTGGCCTACTGGAACGACCACACCGCGCCGAGGCGGCACTGGAACTCACCCGTGCAGCCGATCAGACGCCTGCCGCGGTCATGGCCACACTCGTCAGCACTGTCGACGACCGGCGCATGGCCGATCGCGCCGAGGCCGTCGACTTCGCCGATCACCACCACTTGGCCTGGCTGACCGTGTCCGAGGTGTACCAGTGGCGGACCACGATAGCGGGACGCACCGCCCCTACGGCTGCTGGATACCCGCGCAGGGGAGAACGAACCCATGCCCTCGACTGTGCTCGTCGAACTCGACAAGATAGGGCAACGACGGCGGCCGGACCGTCGAGTGGGCGATGACGCCCTGGCGGCGCCAATGTTCCTTCCGGATAGCAATGCTGGTGCGCGCCTGAGTTTCGAAGTTGATCAAGCCCGCGGAACGCCCGATCACCTCCCTCGCGCCACCGACCTCGCCCGCAGCCAACAGGTCGACCGCGTCGACAAGGACTTCCGGCACCGTGATTCCTGCCGCGACGGTGTCGGCACCAGCCAGCACATCGTCGACCAGACCGAGGCCCCCGAAACCCGTCATCAGATGCGCCTCCGTGACCTCTCGCAACTGGCGGATCCGCCAGAAAGTTGGTGGGCACTCGCACTTGATTCCATACAGGAAATCCAGCCCGGTCACCGTCTCCTGCAGGTGATCGATCGCGATCGTGACCCCGGTGGCAGCGGGAAGATCCTGCAGCAGCACCGGCAGCTGTGTGATCGAATGCGTGGCGACCAGAGCGCGGCGCACCGCTACCGGGTCGGGCGACAGGACCGGAACCATCACCGCATGCAGGCGGCCACTGAATTGAGCGGCGAACACACCGAGCTCATTCGCGGCCTCGTCCGGGTTCCGATTCGTGGACGCAGCGACGACGGGTGCGGGCCCTGCGCTGTCCAGGATGACCGCCAATGCCCGTGACTTCTCCGCCAACGAGAGCGAGTCGGGTTCGGCGATGACCCCTAGCGCGATGAGGCCCGAGCAGCCTCGAGACAGCATCTCCCGGGTAAGCGCGCGCAGCGACGGCTCGCAGATCCGCTCTGCATTCGCACCGAATGGGGTGGCCACCATGGCCCACACAGGCATCCTCGACATGATTCGTAACCTTTCGTGACTCACTCAGGATGGACCGGGCATTCGGTCACCCGCGATCCCATTAGAGTGACAAGGGATCCAAAAACGGATTCAAGGGCGGAGGGATCAGGCATGGCAGAACCGGTCGTCGGCGTCCCCGACGAAGGCGCAGCGACTTCTCCTCTGGTTCAGCAGCTCGTCGAGACCATCCAGGACCGCATCAGTCGCGGCACCTACAGTTTCGGAACGTGGATCAGGCAGGAGCCACTCGCCCAGGAACTGGGGGTCAGCCGGATGCCCATCCGTGAGGCCCTTGCACAACTACAGGCACTCGGGGTGGTGGAGATCGTCCCGAACCGCGGTGCACGACCGAAGCTGCCGTCAATGCGTGAGCTCCTCGAAGTGTTCGAGGTGCGGGCGGTACTCGAGGGGCACGCCGCCCACGAGGCCGCCCGGCAGATCACCTACACGCAACTACGGGAGCTGTTCGATGCGGTCGAATCTTTCCGAGGGGTGGTGGAGCAGGCGCTGACGGGCGAAGCCGACCCGGAGGAACTGCGGGCCGGCTGGGTTCACGCCAACAATGCCTTCCACGACACCGTCCTCGCAGCCTCCGGTAACGATCAATTGCGCGCGACCGTCGATTCGCTCCATCACCGTATTCCCCGCAATCTGACGTGGACAGCACTGGACGCGGATCCACGGCTTCTGGAAGAGAACGCGGCCGCGCATGCGGCGATCGCTGATGCGATCGACCGACGCGACGGCAACCTCGCCCGGGACCTGATGATCGAGCACTCACGCCGGGCTCGGGAGCTGATCATCAAACGGTCGCATCAGTCGTTCGCGCCCTGACGTACGTTCCGCGCCGCCGTGTTAGCGACCCGCGGCATAACCCTGGGCACCCCGGGCGTTGGCTGCGGCCCCCAGCACACCCGTGGCAGGGTTCCTGGTGACCGTGCTGAGCCTGCCGAGGCTCCAACCTCCGGCTACGGTGATCCGGTGCCCGCGCTCTCGGAGCCCGGTGATGACGTCCACGCCGAGGCGGTCCTCGACGACCGCGCCACCGGGGGTCCATCGGCGTGGCCAGAACGAGCTCGGCATCGAGGTCGTGTGGAATGTGGGGGCGTCGATTGCCTGTTGCGGCGTGTACCCGCCGACCAGTGTGCGCAGCAAGTAGGACAGCTGCCACTGATCTTGCTGATCGCCGCCCGGGGTGCCGAGGGCGGCGACGACCTCCGTCCCACGGAGAAGCATCGTCGGGGTCAAGGTGGTCCGCGGCCGGTGACCCGGCCGCAGCGCGGACGGACTCGCTGGGTCGAGCCAGGTCATCTGGAGCCGGGTACCCAACGCAAATCCGAGTTCAGGGATCGTCGGTGAGGACTGGAGCCACCCACCGGAGGGTGTGGCGGACACCGCATTCCCCCAACGATCGATGATATCGAGGTGGCACGTGTCACCGCGGGTTTCACCGGTCACCGACACGGTGGGCTCCCCGGAGGACCCCCCGCGCGGAGCGTCGGTATCTTCGACGAGTGGCGGAAAGAACGGGTCGAGGCCGCACGCCCCGGGACGGAACTCCTGGGATGCTCTCTCGCCAATCTCCTTCCGGCGCACCGATGCGTACTCGGGAGAGAGTAGAAGTTCCAGCTGTTCGGACGACAGATTCTCCCCGTAGTACGCGTCACGGTCGGCCATCGCGAGTTTGAGCGACTCCAGTACGTGGTGTGCACCGACCGCGGTGGAAGGATCGATCTGCTCGTCGGGAAAGCCGTCGAGAATGGCGAGTGCCTGCAGCAGCACCGGACCCTGACCCCACGACGAGCCCTTCAGGACGGTGTGTCCTCGGAACTCGAAGGCGACCGGAGCTTCGTAGTGGGCACTGAACGACGCCATATCCCCAGCCGTAACGACCCCGGCATGATCCGATTCGGACGAATGCCGGTGCGGATGGCGGGCAAACGATTCGATTCCCTCGGCGACGAATCCGCTCTTCCAGATTGTGCGAGCAGCCTCGATACGCGTATCCCGAGTCGGTGCGTGCCGACTATCCGAAACGAGCCGGTCGAGTGTGTTCGCGAACGCCGGATTGCGGAACATCACGTCGGCGACCGGTGGCACGCCCTGGGGCATCCACAACGCCGCCGAGGTGGGCCAATACTCGGCGAACATCTCTGCCACCGTCCCGATCACAGCACCGACGCGCTCGGAAAGGGGATGTCCGTTGCCGGCATAGTCGATCGCATACGCGAGCACATCCGCGAGCTCCCACGTGCCGTAGTCGCGCAGGAGCAGCAGCCATGCGTCCACAGCGCCAGGTACCGCGGCAGCCAGCGCCCCTGCAGCCGGAACCATGTCCAGTCCCTCGGCGCGGAAATGGTCGATCGTGGCGCCGGCCGGCGCGGGGCCCTGCCCGACCAGAACGGATGGTTCCCCCGAGGCCGGGGCCACGATGGCCACCAGGTCTCCACCCGGCCCGTTCAGGTGCGGCTCGACGACGTATAGCACGAAGGCGGCCGCCGTCGAGGCATCGAAGGCGTTACCCCCACGTTCGAGGACCGACTGCGCGGTCTGGGTTGCCAGCCAGTGCGTGGAGGCACACATACCGAAGGTGCCCCGCAGATCGGGACGAGTGCGGAAGTCGGACGGAGATACGAAACTCATTGAGTCTCCCTCATAGGGTGCATGTTGGCCACGGCGAAGACCGAACACCACAAATAGGATCCAGTTCTAACAGTGTGGGATGCATCCTAAAGCTACAGGGAGCGCGTTGACCAAAGCAACGGGCACTTGCGGGGCAAATGTCGGTGCGCTCGGCTGGTCGGCCGCGCAAACGGCAGCGATACTTAGCCGAAACATTGATTTGACGTGCGTTTACCTGAGTAAACCCACCATTGACTAGTCGCGATGTCGGTGGCATGCTTTCGGCACACGAGATCCAAAAACGTCGTTTTGAATCCAATCGTCCGACTTCAGGCGATACTCGACCTGACTGTTGGCCCATGATCGTTGAGCGCCGCATCTACAGAGGGCATCGGCACAACACCAACAAGATTCACAGGAGAACGCATGTCCGAGAACCCCAATCCGATCCCGCCGACTCCCGGCGACACCCTCATCTTCGAGAACGACCGGGTTCGAGTGTGGACCATGACCCTTCCACCCGGCGGGATGTTCGACTTTCACCAGCACCACCACGATCACGTCGTGATCTGGCCGGAGGCCGGCAAGGTTCAGGGGCAGGAACTCGGGGACGACGAGTGGGGGATCGTGCAGAACGCGGAGCCCGGCTTCGTGCTGTACAAGACCGTCGGTACTTCCAAACCCCTCAATCCCCACCGGATTCGAAATCTTCAGGACGAGACGGTCACCCACTACGTGATCGAGCTGCTCGAACCCTCCCCAAGTCGGGAGGAGTTGCCGTGGACATACAACGACCACGGTGAGTTCATCTTCCCGGGCCGCACCGAACACTGAGTCGAACACCAAGATTGGGTCTCGACTGATCCCCGACTTCGGCCGCTAGGCGCAATCCTCCTCGCGCATTCCCCACACTCGGGCCCTCCCGGTCTGCGCGTCCCTCTCGGCGCGGACGCGCCCCCTTCCTATCGTAGGAGACAACCATGACCGCCCAACAAGAACTCGCAGCGGGAGAGTCTGTATCCGCTCATCTCAAACGGAACACCATCGGTATCCCCGGGATGGTCTTCATGGTTGTGGCCGCCGCCGCACCGCTGACCGCAATGGCCTCGAACCTCTCGCTCGGCCTGGCCTTCGGTGTCGGCAGCGGAATGGTCGGGCTCCTCCTGCTCGTCGGAGCCCTCCTGGCGATCTTCACCGCCGGATACGTCGTGCTGAGCCGACGAGTCTTCAACGCGGGCGCCTACTACGCCTTCATCGGATTCGGACTCGGGAAGGCCACCGGCGCCGGAGCCGCCTTCGTCGCAACCATTGCCTACAATCTCGCAGCCGGCGGGATGATCGCGGCAACAGGGTATTTCACTGACATTGCTGTCAGTACCTATGCCGGTATTCACCTACCCTGGTATCTCTACGGCGCGGTCGCCCTGGTCGTTACCGCCATCCTCGGTTACATCGGCGTCGGCATCGCGAAGACCGTGACCACGGTCATCTCGATCGCGCAGTTCGCCATCATCATCTGGTTGGGCATCGCCATCCTGATCCAGCGCTCAGGCGGCTTCAGCATAGACGTCTTCAGCCCGAACCAGATGTTCCACGGCAACATCGCCCTGTCGCTGGTGTTCTGCATCCTGTCGTTCTCCGGCTTCGAGGCGACCGCGATCTACGGTGAAGAAGCCAAAGCGGCGCGACGAAGTATCCAGGTGGCGACCTACAGCGCGCTGGTTCTCCTGGTCCTGGTTTTCATGGGATCGACATGGTCGATCGTCGCGGCATTCGACGATGTCCAGGCCGTTGCCGCCGAAGATCCGGGCAGCCTCATCTTCCGAACCGCCGACATCTACCTCGGTAGCTGGGCAGGCGGGGCTCTGAGCATCATCGTCGCATTCAGCTTCCTCGCCTCTGGAGTCGCATTCCACAACATGGCGGCCCGATACATGTTCGCGCTGGGACGGTCGCGGCTACTCCCGTCCCGCTTCGCCACCATTCATCGGCGATACGGCACCCCCTACATCAGCGGCTTCTTCCAAATCGCGATCTCCATCGCCGTTCTGGCACCGTTCGTCATCGCCCAGTCCGATCCGATCATCAATCTCTTCCCCGCGGTTTCCGGTATCACGTCGCTCTCGTTGACCGCGTTGATGATCGGATGCTGTATCAGCGTCGTCACGGCGTCGTTCAAGGGCTTGGTGAACGAGGGAACCTGGTCCGCCCGCCTCGCCCCGACCTTGGCCGGGATCGGGCTGACGAGTATCTGCGCGATCATCATCACCCATTACCAGGAAGTGACTGGAAGCGACTCGCTCGTCGTCGCGTTGATGCCTCTACTTCCGGTGTTCGGTGCAATCTACGGAGCTGTGATCTATCGACGCGGTCAGGGTCGAGACTTGGAACAGCACCTGACGGAGTGATCGAGCACAAAAGCCGGGAAGGGTGGTCGTCGGCCCACCCATCCCGGTGGCTCTGGCAGTCTGAAGTGGCCCCGGTCGGGCGGCTTGAGTTGGACCCAGTCGACCCTTATCCGGTGAGGGTGTGACGGCTCGAAGTGGCCCCACCGCGACACGCCCGGGGTGGCTGTTTTCGTCGGTGTGAATCCCGGTGACGGGTGTGGGCGCGATGATCGAGACCGACCACACCGCCGGCCGTGAGGGGTTCGGGTTGGAGTCTCGGGTGCAGCTTTTCGAGGACATCCGCCGCGATGCGCGGTGTGAGGGCTTGTCGATCCGCGCGCTGGCGGACCGCCATGGTGTGCATCGTCGGACGGTGCGCGCGGCCTTGGAGTCTCCGATTCCGCCTCCCCGCAAGAGGCCGGTGCGGATCGCGGCGAAGCTCGAACGGTTCAAGACGTTGATCGATGACATGCTGGTCACGGACCTGACCGCGCCGCGGAAGCAGAGGCACACGACCAAACGGATCTGGACAAGGCTGGTCGACGAGCACGGCTGCGAGGCCTCGTACTCGTCGGTGCGGGACTACGTCGCCCGCCGACGCCCGGAGATCGTCGCCGAGTCCGGGAGGGGAACCGAGACGGCCTTCGTGCTGCAAGACCATCTTCCCGGTGCGG